>NZ_ALJG01000339.1 GCF_000286315.1 Paenisporosarcina sp. TG20
GCATGGAGCGGAAATCAACTTTGTTCGGATCTATATTTTTTATTATTAAATTGACTTTTTTTATATAAACGTAAGTTGTCATAAATCAATCTGTTTACGGTTCATTCAATCACAATTTATGCTAAAATAGTAGCCATCAGTAATATCGAAGGATTAGCTGATATTTTAAATAATCATCTAAATTTAATGAGCTAATTGGAGAGAGATACAATGAAGATATTACTAATGCTGAGAGATCCATTCTATAAAGCTAACCCTAAATTAATCGAAGAACTAAGAGAACTTGGTGAAGTGAAAGTTCTATATACCGATAACGGCATTGAAAAAGAAGAGTTAAAAAGTGAAGTGAAAGACGTTAATATTATCCTTGTAGCTGTGGTGAAAATTGATAAGGACGTAATTGATGCAGCTCCGAATTTGCAATATATTCTTAAGTACGGAGCAGGGTATGACAATATTGATGTTGATTATGCTTATCAAAAAGGGATCCGGGTAACGAATGCACCAGGCTTGAATGCTCAATCTGCTGCAGATCATGCTTTCGGATTAATGTTATCAGCAGCTAGAGAAATCCCAAAAAAAGTGAAAGAAATGAAGTCACAGTCTTGGCAATTATCCATGGGCTACGAAATACATAATAAGAAATTAGGAATCATTGGGTTTGGTTCTATTGGACAAGCTTTAGCTAAACGCGCAACGGGTTTTGATATGGAAACCATCGCTTTTGCAAATCATAAAGATCATGAAGCTGCAAAGAAGTTGAACGTAACATTCGTAGATAGTAATCAGTTATTCAAGGAAGCAGACTTTATCATCATCGCCACATCACTCACAGGACTTAATAAGCATCTGGTAAATAAGACCACTTTATCCTTGATGAAGCCAACATCTTTTCTAATTAATATCTCGCGTGGTGCCTTGGTGAATGAAGAGGATTTATTTTATGCATTGAAAAACAACATGATACAGGGAGCAGCTTTGGATGTATTCGAGATGGAGCCAACCATGAGTAACTTGCCTCAATTGGAAAATGTTGTAGCAACTCCTCATATTGGAGGGGCTACATTTGAATCAATCAGTAGAATAGGAAATATATCTGTTTCGAATATTAAGAAGTTGATTAACGGGGAAAAGCTTGAGTATGAAGTGAGATAATAATTAAAACAATGTAAACTTGAAAAATTTCAATATTAAAAAGTCCAATTACTCGGTATTCAATTGAGTAATTGGACTTTTTAGGGTGTGATTTTATCATATAAAGTATTAATTTAGTCACCCAAAGCTAATCACTTAGCAATAGCGCGGTGTGCAAAATTATAGCATCCCTAAACAAGGTTGGATTTAGCCCTGTAATGTCTTCAACTTTTTTCAAGCGATAGCTTAAGGTATGTCTATGGATATTTAACAAAGATGTTGTTTCTGCCGCGATTGTATTGCAATCGAAATAGGCAGTTAAGGTGAGACGGAGTTGCTTATTCAAGCCTTCTAAAGTCCGATTGGTGAAATGATCTACAGCAGACTTTGGATTTCTTTTTAACAGGGCAATCAATTCAACATCTTCAAAGTAAATTAATTGATGTCCTGGCTTTCCGAATTGCAGGGCATTTTTCGCAGTTGTGTAGGAGTTGCGAATCTCATCAATGGTAGATACCGAAATTCCTACCCCAATTCGAACAGTACTTACTTTCTGCAAAAAATGGAGCAGTTTCGATAAAGTTGTTTCTAACCGCGTACTGTCTATTCCAGCTAGCAAGACAAAGATCTCATTTAACTGAGAGTGACCGGTTAGAACTGAACTTGGATTAAAATGGTCTTCCAATTGTTCGAGTATTCTATGCGATGGTGGGGGCATCCGTTCAAATTCAATTAAAAGTGTTACGTATGTGCTCTTTTGGGTTAGTTTTAGCAAGTCCAGCCTTTCATTGACAACCAATGATAAGGGTTTACCGCTGATTAATTCTTCAAAAATTAATTCATTTAGCTTTCGGCTCCATTCGGTGTGGGAGGTTATAAACGATTGATGAACCATCATTTCAGTCGTAAGCTGGACGAGTGTTGAGATTTCTTTGAGTTCCTCAGGATTGCCTGTGATACCAATAATACCGACTAGTTTTTCTTTAAAATAGATTGGTAGATTTACACCGGGTTTTGAACCTCTCCAGTCCACTAAGTTTTCATTGGTAATCCATAAGACTTCTCCCGTTTTTGCTACGTGCGCCGCGCCTTCGTGTATCCACTCAATCCGATCTACATCTCCTGAAGCTAAAATCATTCCATTTGTATCCATGACATTTAAATTTCGGTTTAAACGAATCATTGTTTGTTCAACAATTTCTTCAGCAAGTTGTTTCGTTAACATTATGACTCCTTTATGTATAATTATTCTGAAAATTAAAACATGAAATATGTACATTTAGTATAATGTATAACTTTTTTTTTAGCACTATAATTCTATGTAAGCGCTTTTATAAGGAGGTGTGTATAGTGAAAATCATATTGGCACCAGATTCATTTAAAGGGAGTATCTCTGCGTTGGATGCTGCACAAGCAATGGCTCAAGGGATACTGGAAACTCAACCTACTTTTGAGCTCGTGTTATTGCCGGCAGCTGATGGCGGTGAAGGAACGATGACAAATCTAGTGGCAGCAACTGATGGAAAAGAATTCGAGGTCGCTGTACAAGACCCACTAGGTAGAAGAGTTGTAGCAAACTATGGAGTGCTTGGAGATAAAGAAACTTGTGTGGTTGAAATAGCTGAAGCTTCTGGACTTACACTTCTGCAAGATCAGGAAAGAGATCCACTATTAGCCTCTACATACGGAACTGGTGAATTAATTTTGCATGCATTGAATGCAGGTTTTCGAAAATTCATCATTGGTCTTGGAGGAAGTGCAACGAATGACGCAGGAGTTGGAATGCTTCAAGCACTCGGTATGCAGTTCCTCGATCAAAAAGGAAAAGAATTGGGTCAGGGTGGAGGCGCTTTAAGGGATCTTCACAAGATTGATCAAACACATTTTGATAAGCGTGTTTCAGAAAGTAGCTTTCTTATAGCAAGTGATGTGGAAAACCCATTAGTGGGTCGAGACGGTGCATCTGCCATATTTGGTCCACAAAAAGGTGCTACGCCTAAAATGGTCCACCAACTTGATGGAAATTTATTAAATTATGCAGACGTAGTTGAGAGAATGACCGGTGTTTCTCTTCATGAGAAGAAAGGGGCAGGGGCTGCTGGTGGAGCAGGTGGTGCTTTCCAAGTGTTCTTTTCAGGGGAAATGAAGCGAGGCATCGATGTCGTTTTGGAAGCTATTGGATTTGAGGATCAGCTGGTGGATGCTGATTTGATTATTACGGGTGAAGGAAAAACAGATGCTCAAACTTTATCCGGTAAAACACCGTTCGGCATTGCTGAAGTAGCAATGAAAATAGGAAAGCCAGTCATTTTGATATCAGGTATGGTCGATGAAACAAGTCAGGAAATGTTACGGCCTTATTTTACTGAAGTGCATTCGATTGTGGACGAAACGGTATCGGCAGAAGAGTCAATGGAAGAGGCTTTTCATCATTTGAAGATGAAAACGAAAAAAGTGATAGAAGAGTACATTAAAAATTAAACACAAAGGGGTGTAGAGATGTTATTTGCAATTATTGTATTAAGTGTTGTGTTGGTTGTCCTTTTGACAGCAGTATTAAAGGTTCATCCGTTTTTATCATTATTGATAGGTGCTTTCTTTATTGGGATTACAGCTGGAATGCCTTTAGCCGAAGTGGTGCAAAGTGTAAACGATGGATTTGGCGGTTTGATGTCAGGCATTGGGATCGTTATTGTTGCTGGTACAATTATCGGAGTTATCTTAGAAAAATCTGGAGCAGCATACCGAATGGCCGAAGTAGTCTTACGTATCATCGGGGAAAAACGTCCTCAAATGGCAATGTCCATCATTGGGTTTATCGTTTCAATCCCTGTATTTTGTGATTCAGGATTCATTATTTTATCTAGTTTAAAAAAGGCGTTAGCAAAACGAGCAAAAGTTGCAATTGCATCGATGTCCGTGGCTCTTGCTACTGGTTTGTATGCAACACATACCTTAGTTCCTCCTACTCCAGGGCCAATCGCAGCGGCAGGAAATATCGGAGCGGAAAACTTCTTAGGAACTATTATCTTAATCGGTTTGGTTGTAGCAATTCCAGCAGTTATTGTGGGTTATTTATGGGCTGTTAAAGTCGCATCTAAAATTGAAGTACCGGAGGATTTGGAAGAAGGCGGACTTGATTACGATGAAATTGTAAAATCGTTTGGCAAAATGCCTTCGACTTTTAAAGCATTTTTACCGATTGTCCTTCCAATTGTATTGATTGCAGCAGGGTCAATTGCCAAGCTTTCAGGTTTCGAGAATGGCTTTGTGAATCTATTGACGTTCCTAGGTGCTCCAGCAGTGGCATTAATATTAGGTGTATTTGCAGCCTTCTTATTACTTCCTAAGTTTAATGAAGAAACCATGACTGGTTGGATCGGTGAAGGTTTGGTAGCAGCAGCACCAATCTTACTAATTACTGGTGCAGGTGGTGCATTTGGAAGAGTAATAGCTAATTCTGGTGTTGCCGATCTCATCTCAAGAATGAATATGGATGCTTTAGCTGGAGGTGCTTTATTCTTATTGGTACCTTTCGTTATAGCGGCTGCCTTGAAAACTGCGCAAGGGTCATCGACTGCAGCATTGGTCATTACCTCTACACTAGTTGCACCACTATTGCCTTCGCTCGGTATTGAAGGCGCAGTTCCACTTGCACTTGTCGTTATGGCAATTGGCGCAGGAGCTATGACAGTAAGCCATGTGAATGATAGCTTCTTCTGGGTAGTAAAAGAATTCAGTGGCATGAAAATAAAAGATGCCTATAAAGCACAAACAATGGCCACTCTTTTACAAGGTGTTACGACCATTAGTGTGACAATGATTTTGTGGATTATTTTAGTTTAATATTGATTATACTAACGGTCTTTCTGTTCAGTGGTATTACCGCTGATGGAGGGGCCGTTTTAGTTTTGAATCCAGGTGCTTGTATAACTTTAAAACAAACATATAACCTAAGTAGGAAGTTGAACAGTGAGCTCTTGGGCGCGGGATTACATACAAAGTTAATTTATTTAGTTCACTTACATAAGCGCCATGTTAAAGCTCTTTTTGATATATACATATTAACGTTCCCTAGTAAACTTACATAATAAATAGTAAACAGTTATACTGGTATATATGGATTAACTTGGGAGGTTTTATAAAATGGAACAAATCATAAGCAAAAATCGGGATTTAGATACCTTATATGCTGGTGGTAGCCAATCGGACCAGCTTAAGAAAGTGATGGAGCAGCTTACTATCAAAATCAAAGCATTAACCAATGAGTTACAATTATTTAATGAGAGAAAAGTGACTAGTAATACGCAGCACTTATTGGATATTCTGAAGGATACCCAGAATGTGATAAGTGGATGGGAGGAAGTCGACGATTATTTAATCTGTGTATACGCACAGAATGTAAAAGATACAGAGGCAAAGAATTTAATGGCAGAGAGTTCAGTCATCAAGTCTAAACTTACTTCTTTTCAAGCAGAATTGGATCAAACATTAGCAAGTCTCGATGAACAAACCTGGTTTGAGTTTTGTCAGCAAAAAGAAGTTGAACCTTTTTCCTTTTACCTAGAAGAACGAAGGCAGTCTGTTAAGGATCTATTGCCATTAGAAATGGAAAAAATGATTAGCGCTCTGTCAGTGAATGGATTCAATGGCTGGGAGAAGCATCATGAACAAATACTTACACAATTAAAAATTCCGCTCGAAGTTGATGGTGAAGAAAAAAAGGTTTCCATCGGTCATGCTCTAAATCAAGCGATGTTTTCCAGTGACAGGTCATTGCGTCAAAAGGCTGCAAATGCTATTGAGCAAGTGCTTGAAACAAATGCAGACACTTTTGCCTCTGTTTTAAACCGAGTAGCTGGTTTTAGGTTAGATGTGTACCAGCAGCGAGGTTGGCAAAATCTTTTAAAAGAAATGGTTAAGCAGAATCGGATAGAAGAAGAAACCATTTATACGATGGTATCTACAATCAAACAGAACAGAAATCTTATAAGAACATTTATAGAAAGAAAAATTAAAGTGGATAAACTCGAAGCACCAGCCTGGTATGACTTTCAAGCTCCAAGCTTTAAAACAGAAGAAAAGGTTTCATATGAGAAGGCGGTTAGTATTGTCGTTGAACAATTTTATGGCTTTAGTGAAAAACTAGGAAATTTTGCAGACAAGGCTTTTAAAGATGGTTGGATTGAAGTAGAAAACCGTCCAGACAAAGCTGAAGGTGGGTTTTGTGCTTCTATGCCTCTTGCAAAAGAAAGTAGAATTTTCCTTACATTCCGAGAGAACTATCAAGATGTAGTAACCATTGCACATGAGCTTGGCCACGCCTATCACAATTATATTTTGCATGAACAACCCGCATTTGTGCAGGATAAAGGGACGAGTGTTGCGGAAACAGCGTCTACGTTTATGGAAAACTTAGTGTTGGATGCTGCCATCGACCAATCAGTAAACGAAATGGAAAGACTAGCCTTGCTGGAGATGAAAATCACTAATGGGCTTAAGTATGTGATCATGGTTCCAAATATGTTCGAATTTGAGTTGAAGTTCTACGAAAAGAGGAAGAAAGGTTTACTTACAACTGAAGAAATAAAAAATTTAATCATTGAAGTTGAAAATGACGTATATGGTGGCTTAATAGAAGACCTGGATCCATATAAATGGATGTATATCTCACATTTTTATGATACAGAAAAAGCTTTTTATAATATCCCTTACACAATTGGTTACTTATTTAGCAATGGTATTTACGCGTTAGCGAAAGAAAAAGACGGTGGGTTTATCAAGCAGTTTGATGAACTTTTACGAAATTCAGGAAGAATGACAGTGGAACATTTAGCCGAGGAATTCTTAGGGAAAGACATAAAGAAAAAAGATTTTTGGGAAGCTTCTTTAGTACCGTTAAGAGAAGCGATAGAAGAGTATTTGCGTTTGACAGACAAAATGGTGTAATTAATCAAGTAAATGTTGATTGGTCTTTGGGTTTTCTATCAAACATGTCGGTAAATAATATTATGTTTGTATTGACTGTATATGAAACAGAAAATATAGAATTTTTATAAGAGAAAGAAAGAGAGACAGAAGCATAAATCGTTTATGCTTCTGTCTCTTCTTACTTAAATGTATTAAATCTGAGTTAGTCGATGTTCGACTGCTTGTACAACATTGTCGATGGTCATCCCACTCATAGCAATTACGGGAAATTTTAATTCATCATTATGACCTTCATTAATAACTCTTATGACGCCCATATCGAAACCTGTTACATTTTCATCAGTATTAAACATTGAAACTGTATGACCTTTTAATTCCAAAGCCTTTCTTACAACTTCATAGGGTTCTTCTACTGCAATTTCGCCATTTTTCAATCCTCCATTTCATATAAAACCAACATCATTAATCTTCCCTAAGGTTCCTCCAATAACCGTAGACAATTAAGAATCTTAAAATGAAAAACCAGAAATACTCATAACGATCGAGTTTGATATGACAACCTTTTAAAAAATATTTATTTCTATTTTTGATAGATTATAAAAACTCAGTTAATCGCTTGGATTAGGAAATTTTTGTTTCATTATTTTTGTTTAAATGTATAATTAATCTATTCTCAATATTACAAATTTGTGCAATTTATTAAATTCAAGAGGTATTAAACATGCTTTAAATAATTTGGGTTAGCTGAAGGGAGAAGATGCTTTATTGGTTGGGTAAATGATTTTTAATAGAAATGTGAATGGTACCTTACATAGTCCAGGATTCTATTGAATGTAGAAACAAAAGTAGTTTACCGAAATACTTAAAGGAAAAGGGGATACATTATGTCGGAGTTCTGGGATACATATTTTGATCTTATTGATGAAAAGCCTGCTGCCGTTGTATTGGATATGGAGGTATCGCAAGAAATTGACACGGAGCAATACAAAAATGCATTTGTAGTTAGATTCAGATTGAAGTCGCCAAATGAAGAAGGATTGCATGTCGGGGCAGAAGCGGATCAATTGAACGAAATCGAAGAAACTCTTATGGAGACTGCAGAACTCATAAATTATATTAATGTGGGAAGAATCACAACTAATGGAATCAGAGATATTATTTTTTATTCCACTCAAGAAGAAGAAACAGCTTTAGCTTCGGAAGCAAACGGCTATTATCATTCCTTGGGATATGAAATGGAAGTATTTAAAATTGAAGAAGATACAAATTGGGAATTCTACTTCGAGTTTCTTTATCCAGATTCCTATCAGATTCAACATATAGGCAACCACAGTGTATTGGAAGCATTGGAAGAATCAGGTGACAAATTGGAAACGCCACGCAAATTGGAACATACTGTTTTATTTCAAAATGAAATGATGAAAAAGCGCTTTATAAAAACCGTTAAAAAAGTAGGCTTTACAATAGAAGAAGAAACATTAAAAAAGGATGAAGAAGGTGATTATGTTATTTGCATTTCCAGGGTAGATTCAGTTGACTACAATTCGATTGATGAGCTTACGGATCTATTACTAGAAATTGCAGAGAAATTCGAAGGAGAATATGATGGCTGGGAAACGATAGTTATTGAAGCATAAAAGTATTCTAATACAAGAGTTAGCTTTTAACGAATTACTTTTCAATCATTCATTCTGATGTTTCAACTAATTACTTGATTAATTCATAATATTGATTACTATCCAATAGCTGAATAATAATCACAATTTTCACTGAGAATTAATTGCTGCATGTTTTAATAGAAGCAAATATTAATTTAGGGGGGGTTACAATGAATAAATCGGGACAAATTATTCTAGTGTTAATTTCAATAATATTTACCGCCTATCAAAAGTTTACGAACTATGAGGATTTTTTCACGGTAGACTTTTTTTTATTTACCCTAATAGCTTGGCTTGTTGGATGGCAATATGATAAAGCTCGTTACTATGAAAAACAGGCACGTTCTAGTGAAGAAAGTTATAAACATTTGATAGATTCATTGCCTGAATCAGTTATTATCCACCAGGATTATAGGATTGTTTATGTAAATAAAGCTGCTATTAGTATGATTGGGGCTATCCGTATGGAAGAACTAGTCGATAAATCCATTTTTGATTTTATTGACCCCGAGTATGAAGAACGTATACAGGAGCGAATAAAACAGGTAAAGAAAGAGAAACGACCGTTAACCAGTATTGAACATAGAATAAAACGGATTGATGGTTCGATGTTTTTCTTTGAAGTCGCTTCAATGGATATCGTATTTGGTGAAAAAAAAGCAGTCCTTTCTATCGGAAAGGATGTCACTTTTAGAAAAGTGAAAACCGAACAGTTACTTCAAAAATCTGAAAAACTGGCTATGTTGGGTCAAATGGCAGCAGGGATTGCCCATGAAATCCGCAATCCTCTAACTTCAATACAAGGCTTTATTCATCTATTGAAGTCCCATGATTTAAAAGAAGAATACTTTGATATTGTATTTTCAGAGATTGAACGGATAAATTCAATCGTAAGTGAATTCCTGGTTCTTGCCAAACCAAGTGTAGCGACTTTTGTCGAACAAGATTTGAGAGTATTGATTAAAGATGTAGTAACATTAATTAATACCCAATCAATTTTGAGCAATGTTCAGATTTTCGTTGAATTTGAAGGTGATTTGCCAATGGTCAGCTGCGAGAAAAATCAGTTAAAGCAAGTTTTTCTTAACCTACTTAAAAATTCAATCGAAGCCATGCCCAATGGTGGAAAAATTGATGTTAAGGTGAAGGATAAAGTAGAAGGTAAGATTTCGATTCAAATTATTGATCAAGGTATCGGAATTCCAAAAGAACGAATGGCTACACTTGGAGAGCCATTTTATACAACTAAGGAAAAAGGTACTGGTCTCGGACTAATGACTTGCTTTAAAATAATAGAAGGTCATAACGGTAAGTTAACAGTTCATAGTAAATTAAATGAGGGAACCACTATAGAAATAATTTTGCCAACCATGACCCAATCGTTATTGAAGATGGAATTAAGCCATAACTAACGGGATTTAATTTACATAAGATACTTTATAAAACAGCTCAGTTTATTAACAGAGCTGTTTTGCTTTTTGAAATAATTATAGGAAGTTTAGCTATTCACTAACTTTACTGCAAAAATGAAAATTATAAACCTTTTAATACAAAGCCTATTGGTTAAAACTATAGAAACCATATGATATATACCCATGCATTGGGACTCCTCTAGTTAAAGAAGCCGATGAAAAAAACTCAGAGTTTCTATACTCTGAGTTTTTTAAAGTAATATATGTTTTGTGCGTGTAATCCTGTTGCTAATTTTATTCCTACTACTTTAGAAATTTGTATATTTAAAACTTCTAATTTAAGGATTTGTTGACCACAGGCCAGCACTTTTTAGAAGTACACGTGGATGAAGTTTTAATTGTGCCAACATTATTTCAGCTAGATCTTCCGGCTGCATGACTTTATCCGGATTACCGTCGGTTAGATTTTCATCGATCGCCAAATCTGTAGCAACTGTGCTAGGAGTTAATGCACTGACACGGATATTATGTTTTCTCACTTCAAGCATTAATGATTCCGTAAGCCCTAGAACACCAAATTTTGAAGCACTATATGCGCTTGTCATTGGAGAACCTTTTTGTCCGGCAGTTGAAGAGATATTTATGATGTCCCCTGAATTTCTTTCAATCATTTCTGGAAGAACGGCTCTGGTCACATAATAAACGCCCATTAAGTTAGTATCTATAATATCTTTAAAATCTTCAGGTGCAAGGTCAAGGAATTTACCGAATTTAGCAATTCCTGCATTGTTAATTAA
The DNA here is from genome assembly GCF_000286315.1 of Paenisporosarcina sp. TG20. Classification (GTDB taxonomy): domain Bacteria; phylum Bacillota; class Bacilli; order Bacillales_A; family Planococcaceae; genus Paenisporosarcina. The sequence goes on from NZ_ALJG01000339.1 coordinate 10,933, forward strand.
GATGTCAATCTGGCCAAGCTCTGACTTAATATGATCAACTGCCGCAGTAACTGATTCACTATCAGATACATCGGCTACTGCGTAAGTAACTTTTACATCGTAATCTTCAAGTTCTTTTGCCACTTTTTCTAAGTTAGCAGCTGTTCGACCAAGAAGTCCAACATTTATACCTTCTGCAGCAAAAGCGATAGCTGTTGCACGACCAATCCCTCTGCCGGACCCGGTAATTAAAGCATTTTTACCTTTTAAATTTTGCATGAATTACACCCCTTTAACATTAATAACATCTAATTTAAATAGTGTAACAAATTTGTTCTGGAAAACATAAGCAAATAGCTTGAAGTGGCATTACTAAGAATGAAAATGAGTGTTTTGAAAATGATAACTTTGCAGTAGATATACAAATCTATCACTGGTTATAGATGCTCATCTTTCAACCATACAGGTGCTATTAACTATGCATATATAATTAAAATTATTAAAGCCAAATGAGTTCTTTTTCAGTCTAATAGGTGTGAGGAAGTTAAGGGGGTTGCTATTGTTAAATTTAGTGAAGAAAGCACAAAAAGGGAATGATATAGCATTTTTAACATTATTTCAGAAATGCGAAGAAGATATTTATAGAACAGCATTTGTATATGTGAAGAATCAAAGTGATGCATTGGATATTGTTCAAGAAACAGCTTATCGTTCATTTAAATCAATTAAAAGCCTTGAAAATTTAAACTATTTTAAAACTTGGTTAATAAGAATCACGATTAATTGTGCTCTCGACGTGCTTCATAAGAGGGAAAATGTTGTTCAATTAAAGTCGGATTTTGAAGGATTCATTTCAGGAGATGTCAACGAAGATATCAGTTTTGAGATGACAATTCTTGATTTAATTGAATGTTTAAACGAGGATGAAAAAAGTGTTATTATTTTAAGGTTTTATAAAGATTTGACGATTAAAGAGGTAGCGGAAACTCTGAATCTTCCTCTAGGTACGGCAAAGACACTGTTATATAGAGCTTTAAAGAAGCTCCGTAAAGGGTTTAAAGGAGATGGTGTACATGAGCAATAAGATTAAAGACGAAATAAATAAAATAGAAATCCCAAAAAAATTAAATGAAAGTAGTAGAAATGGTATTTCAAAAGCGAAGGTAGAAATGCCAAAAAGGTATAAAAATTGGTCGAAAATTGTTGTTTTCGCAGCTAGCCTGATTATAGGTATTAGTGGTTATTTTATATATGAAAATATGCAAATGGATCCATACGTGGAGACTTTTAATGGCAATTCTCCTATGGTAACATCAAATGGAGGCTTGGACATTCCCACTTTAAAGTTGCCAAAAACAACAAATAATACGTCAATGAGCATGATAGGTTTAATTGTATATAACCAAAAAATTTACACACAAACCTCAACTGATATAAATGATGAACATGCTGGTGATTTATTAGAAGGTAAAAAAATTGGTACTACAAAAAACAATCTTGATGAATGGAGTAAGCAAAATGAATACAGCGTAGAGTTTGCCTCTACTATAGGAAGAGCGGATGTGTATACTGTCAAAGGTTACGACAAGGATTTTAGAATCATGTCATATTCAGAGGAAAACGGGGAAATTAATTCGGAATTTTACGAGTCATTAAATGGAATTACAGTTTATACCGGTCAGGATATTTTAGGAAAGCTAAAAGTTTCCGGAAATATTATTAACGCTCAGTATCGAAGTTTTAGCGATTGGAATAATAGTGTAGATAATTTTCTCCCCATCCAAGATAGAGATATTTTATCCTCATTTGCTGAAGAGCTGAACCATACTGTTCCATATTCTCGTGAAAGCGTGGAGAAAATTTTAGGAGATTTCCGAAATGATGAAAATTATAAAGAGATGATTTTTCATCTAAAAGATCACACTAAGGTTAGCTTAGTGGTAATAAAAGGTGGTTACATTCGCTACGGATTTTCAGATATATATTTTAAAATGGATAGCGAGATATTTAAGGAAATGTGGGAACAACTTAATATTCTGTAACTTGTAAAGTATAAACCCAGAAATAGACACCTTTTTGGAAATATTAAGAGTGATTCAATCAAACCTTAAAAATGAAAAGAAAAAATGAATGAAAATTAGTTTGTTTGAAATACTAAAAGCATCAGTAAACATTTTTCTCCATCTAAAGAGCGATCATTTATTGTGATTATTTTGGGTAGTAAATTGTACTTTTTTCCTTTCGTTACAGGGTTTTTAGAAAAGGAAAATGGAAACTTTAAAAACACATAGGAGGGTAAGATTTATGGGAAAAATAGAAAATGGAAGTATTTTCACGTTACTAGATGAGAACGATGAGGAGCAAGAAATTGAAGTGCTAGGCACGTTAAATATTGATGGAACAGAATACGCTACTGTTGGTTTTTTGGATGAAACTCAAGATGAATCTGAGGAAGATATCGATGTTTTCTTTTTAAGAGTCGAAGAAGATAATCAATTATCCATTCTCGAAAGTGATGAGGAATTCGATAAGGTCTCATTGGCATTTCAAGAAGCCCAAGATGAAGAAGAGGATATAGTAGAATTATAAAGAATCGTCCTTATTGGATTGGTTACATTTAAAAAAGCGAAGTGACGCCACTTCGCTTTTTTAAATTTTTAATGGATTCAAAATTGAAAGAGACGATTAAGTGACCAAGTCACTTAATCGTCTCTTTACCTTGAAAATGCAACTTCGTCCACTTTATAATTTCATTATTCTCCGTCTTATGTGTTCGCATACAACAACTTCGCTTGAGTGCTGTCCCTGGGTCAGACTCAAATGTTCCTCAATTTGTGGCTGCCCCAGGGACACGCCGACAAAGAATACATGCATCCCTATCTTGAATTGTAGTCAATTGTCAGAATTCTGTAGAATTGTTTTCAACCCTTGTTTTCATCCCTAGGACGCGAATTTTTACCTCGTGCTGTTAAGAAAGTTATGCAAACATCGGATGCCAAAGGTCCGTTTGATTTTAAGGATGCTGGGTTATTACGGACGTAAAGCAATTAATGAAACGTATCCTCTCATTGATAAGTGGCTAACGGAGAACTCACAAGAATAAATTGTTAACAATAAACTTTTATCGTAACGGCATACTTTTTACGTAAGAGACGGGAGAAGTGACTATATTTGTCACTCTTCTCGTCTCTTTTATCATTGAAAATAAAGATGAACCGGATGTCCAAGTAACACAGTATGGAAAAGCTACTTTTAACAGCAACCAAACTAATTGCAAAGTTTAAAATATGACAAGACTATTGGTCAATTCTGTTTGAATGGAATAATATAGAACTATTACAGTAAAGTTTAGGAGGGGAATTTTTATATTTACATATATGATTGATGACAAGACAACATTAAAGATACTAGATTTACAAGATACTAATGAGTTATTTATATTGACTGATCAATCAAAAGAACTCTTGAGAGAGTGGCTGCCATTCATCGAAAGAAACAAGACTTTGGCAGATACAGAGGCATTTATAAAATCAACAATGAATCAATTTAGTGTTAATAATGGGTTTCAAGCTGGAATTTGGCATGATGGAAAAATTGTTGGCGTTATAGGCTTTCATAAAATTGATTGGATCAATAAATCTACGAGTATAGGATATTGGTTAGGAAAGGGATACGAAGGTTCAGGGTTAATGACAAAGTCTGTTAGAGCTTTAGTGAATTATGCATTTTGTGAATTGAAATTAAACCGAGTGGAAATTCGAGTTGCTGAAAAAAACAGAAAGAGTAGAGCCATACCGGAAAGATTGTGTTTTGTTAAAGAAGGCTGTATCCGGCAAGATGAATGGCTTTATGATCACTACGTAGATCATATTGTTTATGGAATGCTAGCTGAGGATTGGAATAAACAATGTTGAAGGTGAACATATTATTTAACTAATTTACTGAGAATTATATAAAAGTCAACTTTCTATTCAAAATAGCAAGTTGACTTTTTATATTAATGACGTTCATGAAAATTCTTGACTGTGATCGATAAAGGTTTAATTAACTACTTTCCTTCGCTAATGGTAGTTGGTCTGAAAATTGATGTTTTATCATTAAGTTGACAGAATCCTCGCCATATAATAATTCTTCGGCTATTACTCGGGTATAGTGAGCCCCAAGGTCCTTTCTGAATACACTGGCTAGGTTAGCGCCATATTGTCCTGCTGTTGCACTCGATAGCAAAGTTGCTTTGAATAGCAATAGTTTATCGGAAAATGGCGATACTTTTGAATCAGTAACTTCACTTTCCCATGAAGGAAGTTGAGGTAAATCATTTTCCAGTAGAATTGATAGTAATACATCAATTTGCATTTGATTTTTATCTACTCCGCGTTGAAAGTGATTTGTTAATTCGGCAAATGGAGTACCCAGAGAAATAAAGGCTATTCGATGTTAAAAGAAGTTGATGCAGTTTTAAATATCTCTTATTTGTTTTTCAACATAAGTTATTAATATGGTGATACTGGATGGACAATAGCAATTAAATATTCTTTAGGAAATAGACAATTATTATCTAGGTGATGTCTAATGAGTTCTATTGAAAAGGGGGAACGCGAATAAATCAAAATGAGTGTCTTGCAAAGACGCTTTTTTCACGATATAAGATCTGTAGAAGTGAAGTTTGTTCAGTGATATATTCTTGTTTAGTAATCCTATTTAAATATAGGTATAAGTATTTTCATTTTACAAGATAAGACGATTTTTTATATTTATTTTTAAAACTATATTGTTATCACTTTTAATTTTTAAACAGGTGAATGATTGTAGTGAAAGGCGGCGACTACAGCGGGAAAAGCGAGTCCAGGCGAGACCCCGCAGTCGCACACAATCGAACAAAGGCTAAGAACGCCACAACGCGTGGCAACGCCTTCGTGACCAACACCCTGTTGGCCTGAGGAGGCTCGCGGGCCGCCCGCGGAAAGCGTCCGCCTGAAACGGAAATCACAAGTTTAGAATAGAAAGCTATCTCATTCTTCAGGTTATGGTAAAGTAGGCTTGCCGTCCAAAGTTACCCGGAAACCGAAGTCAATACAATTGGAAAACACTTTCTACTAACACTCTAATCATTAGTAATTGCTTTAAAGGACCGGGTGTAAATTGCACGGTTTTTTATTTTGGAATTATGTTTAACTGTAAAGAATAATACTATTATTTTAATTTACGTTAGGTAGATTAATATAATTATTCTCCAAGATGACCTAAGCTAGTAAGGCTCTATTGAATATACTAGCAAAAAGACTAAATAAAGATAGAAAGGAGATAAATATATTTTATGAAAACAATTGTTTTTATTGGCACTAACAAGTCAGGATCAAGTAGGGAGGCAATAAAAGCTGCTGAAAGGCTTGGTTTTTTTATCGTTTTATTAACTGATCGAAAAATATTTATTGAAAATAGATTAGATTTTCCGGATGTCCATCAAATGGTTCTAATGGAGTTAACAAATTTTGATTTGTTAAAGGAAAATATTAGTAAAATACAGGAACAAGGAAAAATTATAGTGGCTGTCCTGAGTTTTATTGATCCTTTTGTACATGTGGCAGCAAAACTATGGGAAAAGCTAGGGTTGACCATCGTATCTTCTGATCCTTTGTTGAAAATGGAAAACAAGATACTAACACGTGAACTATTAAAAGATCTTCCGGTATCTCCATACTTTTCAAAATTTAAAAAAGACGAATCCATGCATACCTTTATTGATAATCAGGTAGGAAGATATCCTCTCATTGTCAAAACTCCTGATTCTACTGGTTCTAAGGATGTGATGTTAGTCAAGAACGAACAACAATTAGTACGATCCATAAATAATTTTTTAAGGAAAGGGGCCATTGAAGTTTTGATAGAGGAATATTTAGATGGTCCTCAATATTTAATTGAAGTATGTGTGTTCAATGGTAAAGTGTATATCGTTGCAGTGTTAGAACAAGAAATAGAGTTTTTCGAACGTTTTATTGTGACCGGATATTGTTTGCTTATGGATATTGAAGATGCTTTCCACAAAGAAATTTGTGAAACAGTTAGTAATATTCTAGAAAGGTTTAGCTTTAAAAATGGATCCTGTCATTTGGAAATGAGACGGATTAATCAACAATGGAAATTGATTGAAATAAATCCTCGTATTTCTGGTGGGGCAATGAATAGGATAGTTGAATTAGGTTTTGGAATTAATTTAGTAGAGGAAACAATTAAAATAAATCTGGGACAAGAGCCTAACTTCGAAAGAAAATACAGCAAGTTTGTGTATGCACATTATATAACAATTGAAGAGACAGGAACATTAATAAAGGTTACTGGAAGAAACCGGTGTTTTAAATTTCCTGGTATAGAGGAAGTATATATTAAACCTAAAAAAGGAAAGTTGTTGCATCCTCCTTTATCCATGGGGGATCGTTATGGATATGTTTTAGCCTCTTCAACTAATAAAGAAGATGCAATTAGGTATGCAAAGGAGGCCGCTAAAGAAATCAGTTTTTATCTTGAACCAATATAAATATGGAGTGAAAAAAGATATGAATGAAGAACAAAATAAAATGAAAGCAGACTGTGTTTGTGATGTGTATTCTATTTTAAAAACTATTTATGAAACTCAGAGTAAGGCGAACTTATCTATTTTTAAAGGTGTGCTTCCAGAAACTATCCCATTCATATTATATTCGATTGAAACTATGAATCCTTGTATTGCTTCTGGAATTGCCCCAAGCTTACAAAGCTCATTTAGCACAAGTTTTTTCCGTATTGAAAAGTTAACTAACTCTTCGGTTTACCTAATGTTATTACTACCATCTGATGTAGAAGGAAATTATAAAGAACCCCCAAGTATTCCTTATCGATTAAAGAAAACGAACAGTAAAGTAATTATATCCTTAAAGAATATTTGTGGTATTCAGTGTATCAATCCTAAGTTAGTAAATCGTCAAGTTATTATAAGCGGAAAAGAGAAGTAACAGATTAGGCATTTAAAATATTTAACATGGAGAGTGAATAAATGACATTAATTGGTATGCTACATCATCGGGAAGATCCGCGTAAAGTGGCCAAGGCTTATACTTATTCGGTTGTAGCTAAAGCAGAAGGTGTTGAGTTTTTTTATTTTACACCTGGTAAAGTAGACATTGAAAACCAAAAAATTAAAGGTAAATATTATGAGAATGGAGTTTGGTTGGACAAAGAATACCCATTTCCAGATGCCATTTATAACGCAAGTTATCCTTTGAGTGAAAATGCGGAGCGCATAGTAGATTATTTATCTGAGAGAATACCATTTACAAGTCATTCAATTGGAGATAAATTGGGTGTCCATAATAGAATTATGAAAGGAAAGGATTTTAAACAGTACCTGATTCCAACAGTGAAATTAACCAATTCTAAAGAGATACTGGAGCTTATTAATTTATATCCAAAAGTTATTATGAAACCTGTTTCTGGTCATCAAGGCGTTGGTATCCTTTTTATTGAAAAGCTAGATGATGGTCACTTTAAAATAAATGAATTGGGTAAAACCTTAATCTATAAGAAACAAGAGTTACTTAATAAGGTTTTACATAAAATTCAAGAACAAGATTATATAGCTCAAAAGTTTATATCTTCACAAATGAAATCTGGTAATGTATACGATTTTCGTTTGCATGTTCAAAAAAACAGAAAAGGCAAGTGGGTTATAACTACCATTTACCCACGTATTGGACCTTTGGGTAGCATCACATCAAATTTGAGCGGAGGAGGTTATACTGCATATCTTGATGAGTTTTTACAAAAAGAGTTTCATATTGATTGGTTCAATATGAAAAGGTTGCTAGAGCACTTTTCTTTAAGCTTTCCCAATCATTTTGAATCTTTATACGATGGTATTGCATTTGATGAGTTAGGAATAGACGTGGGAATCGATGAAAATCAAAAATTGTGGTTATTTGAAGTGAATTGGAGACCTGGCGCCCCAGTAATTTTTAATCGTGAATTAGACGTAGCAATAAATACGATTCATTACGCTACCTATTTAGCAACTCATAACAAGGATTTCCACTCCAAAAAAAGTTTGAGGGAAAATAAATGATGGTAATTAAATTAGTGAGATATTATAAGCACCTTTGGCAATACAGTACCTTAATTAAGTACTATATTGAAGGTGCTTTTACTATGCTTAAACATGCGAATTCAATAGAAAAATTATAAGTGAAGAGGGAGAGGGAATACCAATTTACTAGATTAGTTTTCACTTGTTCTATGGTAGAACTAGATAGATAAGCTATTAAAGTTGCAAGGAAGCGACAAGATTTATATTCAGACCTGCAGCTTGATTACCTAACAAAAAAAGAGACTAGTATATCTTCTATATAGAATGTATTAATTAATGCACATAACTTTACTTTACACTTCATTAGGAAGTTGCTTTCGTATGACCATTGTATAATATACAGCTATGAATAAAACAAAAATAGCAATAAACAAATATAAGTTTGAATAGCCTAAAGCTCCTGCTACGATACCTAAAATGAACGAACCTAATGCAACTCCAGTATCAAAAAACGTGAAAAAGGTTGCTGTTGCGTAAGTACTTCGTTTATTTGGTGATGATTGAATAACAAGTGCTTGGAAACAAGGTAACAATGTACCGTATCCTAAACCGATTAATCCACCGGCGATTAGTAGCATTGTTGGAGTACTAGTTATACTGAGGAGATATAAACCGACCGCATAAATAATGAGTGAAGGAATAATCACAATATTAGGGCCCATTGAATCAAAAAGTCTTCCTGTTATAGGTCTAAATACAATCATCGTGGCTGCAAACACTACAAAAAAGAAACTAGCGGCTTGGACCATACCTAATGACTGTGCATAAATAGAAATAAATGAAAGGATACTTGCATAGGAAAAAGAGACAAACATGCCAACAATTGAAATTGCTAGTGCTCTTTTTTCAAATAGATCCGACCAAGTAATTCTTCGTCTCTCACTACTAATAACTGGTACGACTTCATCTTTAACTTTAACTGCTAAACTACAAACCAAACCAATCACCGAGACAATTCCAAATAGTATAAAAAGCATCGTATAAGAAATAAACGGTTGTAATGTCAATGCAATAAATGGACCAGCAACCAACGCAACATTCATTGACAGTCCAAAATAGCCAAGTCCTTCTCCTCTTCGTTCGGGAGGTACAAGGCCAACCACAATGGATATGGTCACTGTCGTGGCAATACTAAACGAAATACCATGGATGAGTCGCAAAACAAGGAAAAGACTAATGTCATCTGTTAATGTATATGAAAATGTAGATAAGGCAAATGCGGTCATACTCACGATCAACATTCGCTTTTTACCGAACTTTTCTATAATCATTCCCGAAAAAGGTCTAACGATTATGACTGACAAAAAGAATATCGTCGTGACGAGTCCAGCCTGTGCGACTGTTCCACCAGGAAGATCCAAAATATATAATGGTAAAAGTGTGATGAACGCATAAAGTGCAACAAAAATAAAAAAGTTACTAACTGCGATATTAATGAAATCTCTTGTCCAAATTGGATTTTTATTAGTCTTCATGATCAATGCACACCCCGACTTTTTTTAGTAAGGAGAGTTGCTGAAGTTCAACTTTAGATAATGATGCCAACATTTTCTTCTCAATGAGATCAACTCGAGATTTAATTTGCGGAATTAATGATTCGGCTTCATTAGTAAGATGAACAGTTCGCTCTCGCTTATCTTTTCCTGCTAGTCTCGAGATAAGTTTACGATCTTCTAATTTCACAAGTGTTCTTGTTATAGTAGGGGCCTCTACATGTAAGTAACTTTGTATTTCAGTTTGTGTCATGGATCCAAATCGATTCAGACAAAAGAGAATCGACCACTGCGCACTATATAAACCAAATTCTTTTAATGTTTCGTTGACTTCTTTAATAGTAAGCCTTGATGTTTGATTTATTTCATGAAATATCAAAGTAGTTATAGTCATCTCTTCTCCAAATTACTTACCTAGGTAAGTAATTATTCATTCCACAGTATAGTGTCTATTCTTATAAGTGTAAAGAACATAATTAGAACTTTGCAGATATTAATGTAGAAGAGATGATATTTACTAATCCACTCTTGTAGCAATGAGATACGCAACGCGTTCTCTTGTAGGTGGAACTATTTTATTCTTGTTATCCAATCTCGTAATCGTACTAAAAAGAAACGAAAAGACGGGCAAAATTGTATCTTCGGCCGTCTCTTTTAGTTATAGATAGTCATTCTTCTTTGGTTAACCCAAAAGGTTATGGATATTGTTGATTTTCCAAACTGTTTTTCTCATCTCTAACACGATACGCGACATCGGGTCTGTCCGTAATAATGCCATTTGCGCCAATATTGATTAGGGTCCGTATCATTTCTTCATCATTGACGGTGTAGGGGTGGACTAGCAAGTTCTCGCGTTGCATTGAATTAATGAATTTACGAGACACTGACATTGCATTTACACCAACTCCAGATGCATATTGAGTAAGCTTTCGTAGTTCTTTTTTGGAAAGATGAGCCTCTTTTAAAAATGTATACAGTTTAATTAATGGAATGGAAGAATCCATTGCAAAAATCTCTTTCAGACTATGCTCATCGAAAGATTGAATAATCACTTTAGGAATCGCGTCAACCCTATTGAGAAGTTGATATTCATTAAGCTGGTGCACTAGTTCTTCCTCAATGCCAGGGTATTCTTTTGGTGATTTGATTTCGATATAATAATTTACTGAGTCTCCAAAGTGATTGAGGATTTCTTCCAGATGAAGAATACCTAAATCATTAGAGCTGGGTAAAGTATAATTTAAATGGTTTTTACCGAAGTCTTTTCCAGGATAATGAAGTTGAATTTCATCAAAGGTTACATCCGCAACCGCTTGTTTGGCATTGTCAAAAGTGATAACTTTATCATGCATCGCTATAAGTTTTCCATCCTTTGTCATTTGTAAGTCAATTTCGATATAATCAGCACCCATTTTTATTGCTAACTCATATGCTGCAAGTGTGTGACTTATTGCATAGGCTGATGCCCCACGATGAGCAATTATCAGGAAATCATTTTCAGGTAAAGGTGTTCGTATTTTTTCAATGGTTTGTTGTTGAGCACATCCAATGGTGAAAAGAAGGATTGTAAGTAGCAGTATTTTTTTGATATTATTCATCCTCCAAAGGAAAGCAAATTACAATAGAATTGTAAAGAATATGGTTGTGTGGAGGAAATCATTCGAAAACATATTGAATTTCCTGCAAATTCCTTTGAAACATGTGAAGGATTTTTGGAAATGTTTTTATGCCACCACTTTTATTTTTCCCTTTATAGTGATCTCCCATTTAAAGAAGATCATTGATTTACTTTTAAGGATGCTATATTTTGGTGGAAATTAATAAAAGAGCTAATCACCAAGTAAACCAAGGTGATTAGCTCTTTGTCTATCTAAAGACAGGGATTTTTAGTTCATTTGAGCAAATTATCTAAGGGCAATTCGGACTTCTTTCGTTCCGCTGCCATCATTAAGGTTAATCATTAGCTTATAAGAACCGATTTTCAACCCTTTAGTGCTTAAGTTAAAAATATACTGATTTTCTGAAGTATCATATCTGAATTGATTTCCAAAAGTTGCTAAGACATTAGAATCACTTTCTACTTCTTCACCTAACACATTAGTGGAAATATAGGAATAAGAAATGGTTGCATTGGCAGTAGAAATATAAGCTCCATTTGCATCAATTAATTTAAATTTTACAGGTAGGGTTCTGCCAAGCTTGAATATGCTCGTATTGTCGCTGTTTATCGGTTGCAAAACACCGCCAAAACCATAGACAACTTTATACGTACTTGTAACTGTATTACCTGCGTTATCAGTTGCTGTAATGGTTTTTGGACCTACAGTACTAGTGTCAATACTGCCATTTGTTTCTGTCGCAAGACCTGATAAGGCATCAGATGCAGACCACATGATAACTTCGTTCAAGGTAAAAGTGCTTCTATCACTAAGAGTGGTAATTACAGGATCAGTCTTATCTACCTTTATAACCTGTGTTTGTTCAGTCTCATTGTTCCCAGAGTTATCAATCGAGTAAAACTTAATTGTATGTTCGCCTTCTGATAACGAAATTGGAGAAGTGTATGGACCCCAATCTCCATTACCCACTTTATAATTTGTTTCTTTCACACCAGAACCACCATTATTATCAGTAGCACTAAGAGCGACAGAAACATCATTTGTATACCAACCGTTATGAATTGGTTGACTTGATGTGATATCGGAAGTAGTAATAGGAGCGACGGTTTCATGCAATACTTCTACTTCAGCTAGAGATAAAGTTCCTGGGCCTACGATTTGAATCCTTACATATCGTCCTGTCGTATTTACGTCAATGTAGGTAGTTCTTGGAGCAAGACCCCCTTTATAAAATGCCGTCACGTTTGCTTGCTGAGCAGTAACAGTTGGGTCATTTGATGTAAAAGGAGTATCCGAGACAAATACATAAAAATTATTCAAGCGTTCCTGACAGCAATCGGTGCGGTTCCAAATATTTATTTTGTTAATGTCTTGGGTTTTGCCAAGATCCACTTCCCACCAAGGATTTGTTTCTACTTCAGTGTGTGTTACTGAGTTATGCCAATAATAGCCGTCAGTATTACCATCGACAGCTCTCTCTGAATAACCATCATGTTCATAAGCAGTACTAGACTGCGTAGTCCCTTTATTCAAAGACACATTTGTCGTTGCTTCCTGAGCCATTACTGGCAAACCAGTTGTCATTAATAGGGCTAACAAACTACCCATCATTAATAGCTTTTTTGTGATTCGCATTTTTACTCCTCCAAATCATAATAAATCCTGCCTTTTAAGTTTATGGTTAATCAAAGGAGAATGTATGTAACTAAAGTTATATACATAAGAAAAAATACGATGAAAAAACTACAATTGAAAATAGAGTGTCTGCCTTTGTGCTTTGTCAACATGCAATCCATCGCAACTCCTTAGGTCTCTGAATTTAGTGCATACATGAGCAGACATAAAGCCAGTGGTCAAAATGATTTCCTTAATAACTGCTGTTCAAAATTATTTTATTATAGCATCTCAATAAAAATTGTAATAAGATGTATGTATAAAATTGCTCCAGGAATGACAGCAGGAGAAAGAGCTGAGTAATGAATTTCGGTCTATTCCTATTGAATATATGGTAAAGTATTCTAAGTAAAGAATTTAATCTAATATTGTCAAATATTAATAATCTACTTTTAACTTATAGTAGAAATACTTACCAAAATACGATAAAGTTTTGAAGTTTTACTAATTCTAGATCATGCAATCTTTGGGGGAAACACAATTGAAAAATGTTTACAATAAAGAAGATGTATCAGATTCACACTTAGAAAAAACGCAAAAAGATGCTTCATTTTATAAAGAAATGTTCGAGGTAATGATTCGTAATTCACCAGTAAGTGTGTACATGATTGAAAATTGGAACTTTACGTACGTAAACAAAAACTTCTGTAGTCTTGTTGGATATACTGAAGAGGAAATCTTTGCTGGTAGAATAAACAACTTAATCCATCCGGAAGACTTATTTTTAGTACAAGGAAGAAATACAGGCGAGGAGACTGATGCACGATATAGGGTGAGAATCAACAAAAAAGATGGAGATATCATCCACGTTGAGATTCATTCAACAAAGTTAGTTAGAAATGGAAAAAAGGTCCTGTTTGGTACAGTTTTTGATGTAACGAAAGAAGTTACTGCAAATATCCTCCTTAAGGAAAGTCAAGAACGTTTCAAATCCCTGTTTTATAATAATCCTGATGCTATCTTTACTTTCGATTTAGAAGGGGATTTTACAGACGCAAACCCAGGATGTGAAGTGTTGTCAGGGTATTCTAAGGATGAATTAATTGATATGTCATTCACCCCACTTATTGTATCTGAAGATTTAGCAACTACACTTAATTATTTTGTGGAAGCAACACAAGGAATTGCAAACTCCTATGAAATAACCATTACTCGAAAAGATGGAAAGCGCAGGAACTTAGAAATTTCAAGTTTTCCTATGAAACACACAGGGAAAATAGTAGGTACATATGGCATTGCAAAAGATATTACAGAGAAATATGAAAACAGAAAACTGATGGAGGAGCTTGTGTTCTATGACTCATTAACTAAGTTACCGAATCGAAAGTTATTTGAAGATCGCTTGAAACAAGTTTTTATTATATCAGAAACGAACAAAAATCAGCCTACTGTCCTATTTTTGGACTTAGACCGTTTTAAATTCATTAACGATTCGTTAGGTCATCATTTGGGGGATGAATTTTTAAAAACCGTTTCGAAACGTTTAACAAACAATGTAGGGGAAACTGATACAGTCGGAAGATTTGGCGGGGACGAGTTTGCTATCTTGCTGCCCAATACAGATAGGAACGAAACCATTTTAATAGCACAAAAACTTAATCATGCACTTGCACAACCATTTGATGTCATGGGTCATTCTTTATCCATCACAGCAAGCATAGGAATCGCAGTCAGTAACGGAGCAGGCGAGAGTGTGGATGGGTTAATTAAAAAGGCTGATACCGCAATGTACTATACTAAAGAATTCGGGAAAAATAGTTATACGTTTTATTCAGCAGAACTTGATCAAAAAACGGCCTATAAACTTACTATCGAAAAAGATTTAAAGAATGCAATTAATAATAATGAGTTTGTTCTTTATTACCAGCCTATTATTGATTTGAAGACTAGAGAACTTACTGGTATGGAAGCTTTGATACGGTGGAATCACCCTGAACTTGGACTTGTACCTCCCGATAATTTTATCCCGATTTCTGAGGAAAGTGGAGAAATTATTCCGATTGGAAAGTGGGTTCTCTATACAGCATGTTCCCAAAATAAAGCATGGCAGCACCTTGGGATTCCACCATTCAAAATATGTGTAAATATTTCCGTTATACAATTACAGCAATCAAACATAGTTCAGACAGTAAAATCGATACTTGATGATACAGGACTTGATTCACAATGGTTAGAACTTGAAATCACAGAAAGTATATTATTAGAAGATACTAAAACACTGAAAGAAAATTTGCTAAACTTAAAGGCATTGGGTATTTCAATGTCAATTGATGACTTTGGTACAGGTTATACGTCCCTTAGTTATTTGAGACAATTTTCATTTGATCGAGTTAAAATCGATCGCAGTTTTATTGGAGACATTGGCAATGATTCGCATGCTAAAGCGATTACCTCGACCATTATTTCTTTGGCGCAGAAATTAAGTATGGGGGTTATTGCAGAGGGAATTGAAGGTGAAACACAATTATCCTATCTGCAAGCAGAAAACTGTGATCAAGGACAAGGATATTATTTTAGTCGTCCTTTACCTGCTGATCAACATGAGTTATCTAATCACATTAAAAAGTATTTCTAAACAAGAATAGCTTAAGAGTTTGATTGGAATAAAATATTAGTACTATTAAATGAAGGCGGCCGCAACTTAGGCCGCCTTTTTGTGCGAAGAGCAGTTAATGAAATAGCTAAACTTCTTCCCAAAATGAAAGTGAAGAATATTTTGGCTTTCCATTGGCAAAGATATGAAAAGCTTGGAGTGACTTGTTGTTACATGGTGGTAAACAGTATGTCCTATGAAAGAATTTATGGTAAAGTATTTATAAGACCATAAAAATTTAACATACAATTTTATCTTATCTAATATTATTAATCAACTTTAAACTGAAATTTAGTTCTTGGATACAAAACACAGAATACATAACTTTCTTAATATTTTAATAATTTTAAGCTACCCCTTTAACTCTAGACATAATACTAGGGAGGATAACAAATGTTAAATGGAAAAAATTTAGAACAAGGCTTTGTTTCAGATTTAAAAAAATCACAAAAAATCGATTTATTTTATAGACAAATGTTCGATGTGTTGGTTCAAAATTCGCATATAAGTATGTACATATTGAAGGGTACGTCATTTTCTTATGTGAATAATCATTTCTGTAACCTTACTGGATACACAGAAGAGGAATTACTAGTTGGTGGTATTACAATAGATAATATAATCCATCCTTCTGATTTATCTTTTGTAAGAGAAAGGATTATGAAAAAAAATAATAATCAAGAAACTGATTCGCGTTATCGAGTGAGAGTAAACAAAAAAGATGGAAAGTTACTTCACGTTGAAATTAATTCTACAAAAACAATTAGAAACGGAGAAGCGGTTTTATTTGGTACTGTATTTGATGTAACCGAAGAAGTTACAGCGAGTAACCTGCTAAAAGACAATCAGGAACGTTTCAAATCACTTTTTTATAATAACCCGGATGGAATTTTTGCTTTAGATATGGAAGGATTGTTCACAGAGATAAATCCGGCTTGTGAAATGTTGACTGGTTATTCAACTCATGAACTGATAAATACGTCTTTTGCTCCACTTGTATTATCTGAAGAATTACCGAAAGCTGTTAGAAATTTTGAGATCGCAAAACAGGGAATTGCAACAAAATATGAAATTAGTGTAATTAGAAGAGATGGAAAGCGAAGAAACCTAGAAATCTCAAATTTCCCTAAGAAATTGGATGATGAAATTATAGGCGTGTATGGTATTGCAAAAGATATTACAGAAAAAAATGAACAAAAAAAATTAATGGAAGAGCTTGTTTTCTTCGATTCATTAACAAAGTTGCCAAACCGAAAATTATTTGAAATACGATTAGAAAAAGTTCTCTTACTTTCGACTGAAAATGAAAGTAAAACCACTGTTCTCTTTCTTGACTTAGACCGTTTTAAATATATTAACGATTCGTTAGGACATTATTTAGGAGACGAATTTTTAAAAATTGTTTCGCAACGTTTAACTGAAAATGTTGAGGAAACAGATACCGTTGGAAGATTCGGAGGAGATGAGTTTGCTATTTTGATTCCTAACTCCGATTATCAGAAAGTCGTTAAAATGGCTGAGCAACTCAACCAGGCCTTGGCGGAGCCATTTGATATTATGGGTCATTCCTTAACTGTTTCAGCAAGCATTGGAATTGCTTTTAGCTCTGGTTCAGTAGAGAGTGTGGATGGACTGATTAAAAAAGCAGACACCGCCATGTACTATACTAAGAAATATGGTAAAAATAATTATACATTCTATTCAGATGAGATGGAACAAAAAAATGCATATAAATTAAAAATAGAAAAGGGCTTAAAATCTGCTATTCAAAATCAGGAGTTGGTCCTTTATTATCAACCAATTACTTTGTTGAAGACAGGAGAAATAAGTGGTATGGAGGCGTTGATAAGATGGAAACACCCGGATCTTGGACTTGTACCACCCGATAATTTTATTCCTATTTCGGAGGAAAGTGGACAAATTATTTCAATCGGAAAATGGGTTCTGCATTCAGCTTGTTCCCAGAATAAAGAGTGGCAAAATTTAGGTTACTCCCCTTTTAAAATATGTGTGAACATTTCAGCAATCCAATTGCAAAATAAAAACTTTGTTGAAATGGTAAAAACAGTTCTTCAAGAAACAGGTCTCGATTCGATGTGGTTGGAACTTGAAATCACTGAAAGCACATTGATGGAGGATACTAAAACGCTGAAAGACAATTTATTAAATTTAAAAAAACTTGGTCTATCTATGTCAATTGATGATTTTGGCACAGGTTATACATCTCTTAGTTATTTAAGACAATTTTCGTTCGATAAAGTTAAAATCGACCGAAGTTTTGTAAGTGATATTGGAAATAATTTACAGGGGAAGGCAATAACATCAACCATTATATCCTTAGCGCATAAATTAGGTATGGGGGTAGTTGCTGAAGGGATTGAAGATGAAATGCAATTATCTTTTCTAAATGAAGAAGATTGTGACGAGGGGCAAGGATATTACTTTAGTCATCCTTTACCTGCTGACTTGCATGAGTTGTCTCATAACACTAAAAAGTATTGAGAATAAGTTAGAAGAAGGATGTACTTATGCTGCAATTCTTTATTAGAATACAAAGTTAGGCATTACTAAATTTATAACAATTACAATAGGAGACGACCGGATTTACATCTTCGGTCGTCTTTTTGATTCCAAAGTACGACCAGAATTCATTCATCTTAAAAGTAATATGGTAAAATTCGTATAGTACCACTTCAATTGTTCCATCCTTATAACAAGTTATTTATAATTTGTGCAGGAGATAATGAGACAAAAATAAATCATATATATATTGTGGGTAGTGTCGAAAAACTGTGCAAAACAAGTTCAAGACACGCTCTTAAGAAGAGGTGGTTGTGATTTAATGGGTATACAAGTTTTTTCGTTCAACCCTTGATCTATCAACCTTTCAAGAGGTTTTTTATAAAACGTATTGTGATAAGGGGGCATCATTATGAACATCCGAATGGAATGGATTTATAAAACATCTAAAGGTGCTGAAACCGTTTTTAGCTCAAATGAGATTTCTGCGGCACATGCCATGCTTATCGCGGAAGACCTGGATAAGACTGGGCGCGCCAAAAGCATAGCGTTCATTGACCAGTTTGACAGTTCCTGGACGATGAAAGAAATGAAGGGTTATTTGAAAGGAATTGAGACTGAACCGCATAACGTCAGCGTCTATTTCGATGCGGGATTCGATCGGGAGACCAGTAGATCTGGCCTAGGCTGTGTCATCTATTATGAGCAGAACGGGAAGTCGTATCGTTTACGAAGTAATACACCTGCTTCTGAGCATACATCTAATAACGACGCCGAATATGCAGCACTTTACTTTAGTCTACAAGAACTTGAACTCCTGAAAGTCCATCATTTACCGGTACGCTTTATAGGAGATTCGAAAGTGGTCATTAACCAGATGAGTGGGGAGTGGCTGGTAATAGAGGAGGATCTTTCGGACTGGATGGAACGGATTGAAATGAAGCTGAAAGATCTTGGCATTCAGGCAGAGTATGAACAGGTGCCACGAAAATCTAATGCAGAAGCTGATCGGCTAGCAACACAAGCACTGAACGGAATTGAAATCACAGGAACCAGTGAAATAAAGAAGGATTAATAGTAGATAGGTTTGTATTTTGGATGCGGAAGATTCATTAAAGTTTCAGATGCGGTTAGATATAACCAAAAGATATACTGAGATCAAATAAAGCTTTCTTCTTAATAGATAATGCGTACCAACATTTTAGTTGATACGCTTATTTGTAAAAACATTGACGCCAAGCTCAGTTATTGTTCAGCTAATTCTGTTACAGAGACACTTTGTTTGTTAGTTGGATTGTCAAGGGGATGGACTGTTGCTAGTCCGTTACTTTGATCCACATGTTCAATGTAAACGGATTGTCCATTATAGGATACACTTACCATGCTTTCTGAAGAAGATATTTCTTGTGCGCGTGTTGCATCCATGTTAGCACCTCCTTTAATTATGTTATATATACTATTTGTTTCAACTCCATTAGATATACGAGCATTTTGAAGATAACTTTCGATGTACTTTTAAGAGAGTACACAGTATCCACTTTGGTTTCTGGTATGATTTCCGTTGCAGGCGGACGCTTTCCGCGGGCGGTCAGTGAGCCTCCTCAGGCCAACAGGGTGTTGGTCACGCCTTTGTTCCATTTTGTGCGACTGCGGGGTTTCACTTGGGCCTCGCTTTTTCCGCTGGAGTCGCCACCCTTCACTTCAATCATTCACCT
>NZ_ALJG01000340.1 GCF_000286315.1 Paenisporosarcina sp. TG20
CAACAACAACAACAACAACAAAAGCAACAATAAACCTTCTTAAATTTCAAGTCCAAAGATATGGTTACAAGTTAGTTTCTCTATTCACACTACGAAAAACAGGCAGCTGAAGATATAATTTCAGCTGCCTGTTCTGTATTACTTACTGTTTAGTAATAGTCTTTGCTGTTCAAGTACTTTTAGCTCTCTACGTAATAATTTCCCACTTATCTTTGTTTTAGGAAGTTCTTCTAACACTTCAATTTCACGAGGAGCAGCATGGGCTGCTAATTTATATCTTACAAATTTCCTGATGTCTTCTATTAAAGATGGGGAGTTTACAAAACCTTTTTTCAACACAATAAACGCCTTTACAATTTCACCACGAAGCGCGTCAGGTTTGCCAATTACACCTGCCTCAGCAACTGCTTCATGCTCTAGGAGCTTACTTTCAACCTCAAAAGGTCCAATTCTCTCACCAGATGAGTTGATCATGTCATCGCTTCTTCCCTGAAAGAATACGTAACCTTCCTCATCCTGATAAGCTAGATCCCCTGACAGGTACCAATCCCCAAACTGGAAATAGGAATCAAATTTTTCTTTGTTTTTCCATACTTCCTTCATAATTGCGGGCCAAGGAGCTTTTATAGAAAGATGACCAATTTCACCGTAAGGCTGCCTATTCCCTTCGTCATCAAGTATAGCTATTTCAATCCCAGGAAATGCACGACCCATCGATCCAGGCTTGATGACTTCAGAAGGCAAATTAACAATTAGTTGTGCACCTGTTTCAGTCATCCACCAAGTATCATGTATACGTTGTCCCAATTTTTCAATTCCCCAGCGAATCACTTCAGGATTTAGTGGCTCCCCTACACTCAATATATGTCTAAGTGAACTTAAATCATGTTGTTGTAATATCTCATCCCCTTCTGCTTTCAACATCCGAAAAGCAGTAGGAGCGCTATACCAAACAGTAACCCCGGCCTTTTCAATGGTTGAATACCAGGTATCCGCATCAAACCTGCCTCCATTTAGAACAATTGTCGCACGGTTTAACCAAGGGGCAAAGATTGCATACACAGTGCCTGTAACCCAACCTGGATGGGCTGTACACCAATAAATATCATCCTCTTGGATATCTAGCACCCATTTACCAGTCTGATACTGCTGAATCATTGCACGATGCGCGTGAATTATTCCTTTCGGCTTACCAGTAGAACCACTTGTATAATGAATATTAAGTGGATCTTCTAAACTCAGCCATTCTGTAATATTGTCTTCGCATACAGTATTTCTTAATAATTCATTCAAAGATATTTCTCCATCTATACAGTGCTCTTGCTCTGAAGTAACGAATATTTTTTCAAGAGTTGGCAATTGTTCTTTTGGTACTCGCTTAACTAACTCTCTATCCGTAATCAAGTACTTTCCATCACAATCATTAATTCTGTCTTTTATCGCTTCTTCCATAAACGCTTCGAACAATGGCCCTGCAACTGCACCTATTTTAACAGCTGCGATCATCGCAATATAGCAATCTGGATTTTTAGGTAAGAAAATAAAGACGATATCTCCCTTTTGTACTCCACTTTTCCTTAATACAGTTGCCAGATGATCTGTTTTCTCTTTCACCTGTGTAAATGTAAGTTGAACTTCTTCTTCATCATGTAAATAATGAAGAGCAATTTTATCTCCATATCCATCAATTACATGACGATCAATACACTCATGAGCCATATTTACTTTTCCTGAATTAAACCAACTAAATTGTTTTTCAACATCTTGCCAAGAAAAATTATCTACAACTTCTTGATAATTGGAAAGGTTATAGGTTTTATTTAGTGGTTGTAGTTTTAATGTCATCATGACTCTCTCCATTTTCTACTTGAGATAAATCCAATAAATCAAGGATAGTTGCCTTCATTTTTGCTAATTCTTCGTCACCACGTGATCGTGGTCTTGACACAGGGACTTGAAGTTCTTTATAAACCTCTCCTGGCTGTCCCCGTAAAATAAAGATGCGATCACATAAGTAAAGAGCTTCATCAATGTCGTGTGTCACCAAAACAATCGTCGCTTGATATTGATGCCAAATTTTAAGAAGTAGATCCTGCAATTGCATTTTTGTAAAAGCATCTAAGGCGCTAAATGGTTCATCCAGAAGAAGCACTTCCGGGTTCGTAATTAATGCTCGAGCTATGGATACCCTTTGTGCCATCCCACCAGAGAGGTCTTTTGGGAAGTGCTCCCCAAAACCATTAAGGCCTACTAGATCAACGAATGTCTGTGCTTCTTTTTGTTTATCTTTTTTATCATTTAAACCAAAACCAATATTATCAACAACATTAAGCCATGGCATTAAACGTGGTTCTTGAAATATAATTCCTACTTTTTCATGTACAGCTTTTATCAAGTCATCATTTATCTTCACAGAACCCGTATACTCGATATCAAGACCCGAAACTACTCTTAATAGCGTGCTTTTTCCACAACCACTAGTACCAAGTAATCCTATAATTTCTCCTTTTTCGGATTTAAAATTAATGTTCTTAAATCCTGTTGAACCATCATTGAAAGTTCGAGATACATTTTTTAATGATAGCAATCATCTCACTCCTTTAACTCTGCTTTCCAAAGCTATCCTGCCAATGAAGAGACTTTGATTCAATGGCTTTTAATGCAGAATCTGTTAGTTTACCTAAGATCGCAATCATGACAATGCTCGCTAGGACTAAATCTGGGGAGTAAGTGTTTTGTCCTACTACAAGTAAATAACCAATTCCCTTACTTGCCCCCATCAATTCAGCAGCAACGACAAACATCCAACCAAGGCCAAGTCCACTTCTAATCCCTGTGAAAAAAGAAGGGAGAGACGCAGGGAGAATCACTTTTCTAATCAATTGAAACGGAGTGAAATTATAAATTTTGCCTACCTCAATAAGTTTGCGATCAACTCCTTGAATACCAGAAACGATATTCAAATAGACTGGGAAAAAAACACCTACTGCTATGAGCATAATTTTGGATGATTCTCCAATTCCCATCCAAAGAATAAATAATGGAACCCATGCTAGTGAAGGAATCGCTCTAAATCCTTGAATGAGTGGATCCATCAATTGTTCAGCTCTTTTTAGATAACCGATAACAGATCCTAATACAACTGCAAACACAACACCTATTGTAAAACCAATTAAAATTCTCAATAAAGTGACTCCTATATGAGCCCATAAGGTTCCATCAGCCACCATGCTGATAATTTTTTCTAAAACCAAGGTTGGCGCAGGCATTAAGTGTCTCTCAAACACACCGACCATACTTAGTATTTGCCACACCAACAATAGAAAAGCTGGTATGACACTTCCGTATAAAACCACCTTAAGTTTCTTAGGAAAATGAATGCGGTTTTTTACTTTCCACTTGGATTGTTGTGATAGAGATTCTATCTTACTGCTCATTCGTCATCCCTCATTCTTTTATTAAGGTTTTTCTAAATTTCTCAGTACCTCTTGTAGAGGAATTTCACCCTTCAGTGATATCTATATTTATTTAAATACAGATATCACCTATGAAAATAACTTAATCAATTTTTGACGACTTTTTCGGCATAGCTTGGATTAATTAATTCTTCAAGAACTTTCTCTAGATCAACATCTTTTTCTATTATATTTCCTTTTTGAAGTACCTCACCCGCTGCTTTTAAGGACTCAACCTGTTCATCTCCAGGAAGTGAGTTAGAATAATCGGTTCTTTCCAATTGCTTCAATGCCACATCAATTTCGATGTTTGCTTCTTTAGCCAAAATTTCTGCTGCTTTCTGTGGATTCTCAATTGTCCATAATCTAGCTTTTTCATATAACTCAATTACTTTTTCTACTTGGTCCGGATATTGTTCAGCGAACTCTGAACGTACATTTAAAATGCCATACGTATTAAAATCCGGGTTACGGTAAAACAAATTTGCGTCTGTAATTAATTCAAGTTTTGCCATATGTGGATCAAGTCCCGCCCATGCATCTACTTGGTTTGTAGATAAAGCAGCTGCACCATCGGCATGTTGAAGATTAATTATTTCTACATCAGATTCGCTTAAGCCTGCTTCATTTAAAGCTCGTAATAGGAAAATATAAGGATCTGTGCCTAATGTAGCTGCAATCTTTTTCCCTTTCAGGTCATTTACTGTCTTAATATCAGACTCTTTATTCGTAACAAGTGCTGTCCACTCAGGTTTAGAAAATACATATATGCTTTCTATTGGTGATCCCTTTGCTTTTGCTAACAACGCTGCAGCTCCTGCTGTAGAACCAAAATCAACACTGCTACTATTTAAGAATTCAAGTGCTTTGTTACTGCCTTGACTAAGAACATATTCCACTTCAATTCCATCTTTTTTGAATTCCTCTTCAACCCACCCAAGCTCTCTTAATACAAGACTTGTGGGTGAATAATAGGCATAATCAAGCGTTATTTTTTTCGGTTTGCTATTTTTCTCTCCACTTGCACTACTCGAACAACCTGCAACAACCACTAATAACACAATTGATATTAAGCCTACTAATAACTTTTTCATTTTCTCGCTCCTTCTATTGTCCGGGGATTTAAATTAAATTTCACAAGCAAACGTAACAATTGATCCTCTTAATCGTTGTGCTTCTTTATAGGTACAACGGTTATGGACAACATCTAACCCTGCTTCTACAGCAATTGTTGCTGCTTCAGGAGAAATAACACCTTCTTGTAACCAAAAGATTCTTGGTTTCACTTGTGCCGCTTCTATTGCCACCCCTACTGCAGCCTCAGGGCTTCGGAACACTTGAACAATATCAATCGTCCCCGGAATAGAAGTTAAATCCGGATAAGCTTTTTCACCTAACACTTCTGTTTCCACAGGATTAACAGGAATAATTTTATAACCAAGTCGTTGCATTTTTCTAGCTAAACGGTGGCTAGGTCTTGAAGGATTTCCACTTAGTCCAACAACTGCTATTGTCTTTTGACGCTGTTCTTCTACTCCATTGACGTTGTCACGAACGGTCGGTGAATGCAATGCCCATCGAATCACACTTTCATCATTGACGACAACTTCAAGTCGTTGTTGACCATTTGGTGCAAGCCCTGTTGCTTCAAATAATGCCCGATCAAGATCATTCTTCAGGTCACGAACCGACTCTATTCCTATGGATAATCGGATTAAATCTTCACCAACCCCTGTTAACTCTAGTTCTTCTGCACTTAGTTGTTGATGGGTAGTAGAAGCTGGATGAATAATTAATGATTTTGCGTCACCAACATTCGCTACATGCGACCATAGGGCAACATTATCAATTAATTTCTTCCCGGCGTCTCTACCTCCTTTTATTCCAAAGTTTACGATTGAGCCAAATCCATTCCTCAAATACTTTTTAGCTAAATCATGTGCTGGATGGTTTTTCAGACCGGGATATGAAATCCATTCGACTCCAGGATGTGTACTTAAATACTCAGCTAACTCCTGAGCATTTTTATTATGTTTTTCAATACGCACATGCAAGGTTTCTAACCCTTGAATAAGATTAAATGCACTTTGTGCGCTTAAACATGAGCCAAAGTCGCGTAACATTTGCACGCGAAGCTTTGTGCTAAAAGCAAGAGTTCCAAAATCAAAAGCGTATCTTAATCCGTTATAGCTACGATCTGGTTCAGTGAATGTCGGGAATTTTTCACTATTCCAATTAAAACGTCCACCATCAACTACAAGACCCCCTATTGTTGTTCCGTGTCCACCAATCCATTTTGTTGCCGAGTGAACAACAATATCTGCACCATATGTGATTGGCTTACACAAATATGGTGATGCAAACGTATTATCGATAATTAATGGAATTCCATTTTCGTGAGCAATGTTAGCAACTTTCTCTATATCTAATACTTGGAGACTTGGATTGCCGATAATTTCTCCGTATAGTGCTTTCGTTTTAGGCGTAATAGCCTTGCGGAAATTTTCCGGGTCATTTGCATCTACAAAGTGAACAGTAATTCCGTACCTTGGAAGAGTAGTAGAAAACAAATTATACGTTCCTCCATAAAGACTAGAAGCTGCAACAATTTCATCGCCTGCACTTGCAACATTCATTACTGCTAAAGCAATGGCTGCCATTCCTGAAGAAGTTGCAACTGCTGCTACTCCATCTTCTAAAAGTGCAATTCGTTTCTCTAAAACATCAACTGTTGGATTACCAATTCTCGAGTAAATATTTCCTGGTTCATCCAAGGAGAACAAGCTTTGTGCGTGATCTGTATTTTGAAACACAAAAGAGCTAGTTTGATATATAGGAACTGCACGAGAACCTGTAGTTGGATCTGGAGACTGGCCACCGTGTAATAATATAGTTTCTAAATCGTAGCCTTCGTTGTGGTTTGTCATTTTGTTTTCCTCCTAGTATTGGGTTTTATTTTCTAGTATTTCAGTTTGTTAACTTGGTATTAAACTTAAAGTCACTAGACTTCTTTGATTTCTATTAAATAAAGACAAAAGACCCTTCTTCATAAGAAGAGGGTCTAATTCCTCCTCTTATCTTGCAGGTAATGAATACCTGCCGGAATTAGCACCTTTACAAGGAGAACCTTGTTGGTTGCTGGGTTTCATAGGGCCAAGTCCCTCCACCACTCTGGATAAGAAGCAATATTAAATTGTAAAATGCATTAAACTAATAAACTATTGTTATGACAGTAATTCTTCAAATATGTAACAATAAAAATTTCTCACCATTTGATTCCAAAAGAAAAAAGACCCTCGAAAGAGAAGGTCTTTAGTCCTTCTCTTATCTTCCAGGTATACAATACCTGCCGGAATTAGCACCTTTTCAAGAATAATCTTGATGGTTGCTGGGTTTCACAGGGCCAAGTCCCTCCACCACTCTGGATAAGAGTATTAAATTATTATTATGCCAATACGTAAAGCTAATTACTATATTTATGATTGTAGTATAGTCAGAATTTAAAGTCAACTACTAATTTATTATTTTTTAAATCTAATTTAGAGTAGCATAATTGTTGGATCATATTTTTGTACTCGAACGACTTGCGCACTCTATTATTTCAGTACAATTATCAATAAAATACCACCTATACAAACAAGGGTTAGACCAATTTTCATAAATAAGGGAGGAGTATCCCTCCCTTGTTGATTAACCTTTTCCTCTTGTTCATTGACAGTTTTACGATAATTGGGACTACAGCATCCCATTATTTTGGATGGCTCCAGTTGGAAATGTCTTCTTCAAGATTAAGATTAGCAGCTCGATTCTTCTTAGCTGCATTAAAGAATAAAACGATAATGATTATAGTAATGATGGTTGCACCAATATAGGCCGCATTTAGTGATAAACCAAATCCAATTGGAGCATTTATGATGTATGTGGTTGTTGCCATTGTTATAAATATAGCTGGTATCATGGCAATCCAATAGTTTTTCTTAGCGATAAACAAGTACATAGCTCCGACCCACAAAGCAATTGCGGCTGTGGATTGGTTTGCCCATGAGAAATATCTCCATAATAATGTGAAGTCAATTTTTGTAAGTGCAAAAGATATTACGAATAGTGGAAGTGCTATCCACAAGCGACTCGTCATTTTCTTTTGTGCAAGGTTGAAGTAATCTGCGATAATCATTCGAGCGCTACGGAAAGCCGTATCTCCTGAAGTAATCGGTAAGATGATGACACCTATTATAGCTAATGTGCCCCCAATTGAACCAAGCAATAATATAGAAGCTTCACTTACAATTGCAGCTGGTCCGCCGTTTGCAAGCAAATCGCTTAATCCGTCATAGCCGTTGAAAAGACTCATAGCAGCTGCCGCCCAGATCATGGCGATAACCCCTTCTGCAATCATCATACCATAGAAAATTTTTCGTCCTTGTTTCTCGCTTTGAGTTGTGCGGGAAATGATAGGAGTTTGCGTTGCATGGAATCCCGATAAAGCTCCACAAGAAATCGTCAAGAATAAGAGTGGGAAGATTGGTAGATTATCAGGGTGCATGTTTTCGAATGTTAACTCAGGTATTGGAGCACCCGTAAGTACTAATTGAATCAAGACACCGACTGCACTAATTATCAGCAATGCGCCAAAAATCGGGTAAAATCGTCCGATGATTTTATCAATTGGTAGTAATGTTGCCATTATGTAGTAGATGAATATTACAGCAACTATCGCACCCATCGCCATCCAGCCATCCATTAAGTTATAAATTAAGGTTGCTGGAGATGATACAAATACAGTTCCTACTAATAGAAGAAGTAAAATAGCGAATACGTTTACGACATGTTTCATTATTTTCCCTAAAAATTTACCTGCTAGTTCAGGAAGATGTGCTCCACGATTACGGATTGAAATCATTCCAGTTAAATAATCATGTACCGCTCCTGCAAATATTGCACCGAACACAATCCAAATAAATGCGACTGGTCCATATAGTGCGCCCATGATTGGTCCAAAAATCGGTCCCACACCTGCAATATTTAACAACTGTATTAATGCGTTCTTTTTGGTGGACATTGGTACATAGTCCACATCATCTTTATTAACATAGGCAGGTGTTGCCCGATCCTCTTTTACACCAAACATCTTTTCAACAAATTTACCATACGTGAAGTAACCTAAGATTAATAGAATAATACCGCCAATAAATGTATACATATAGCTCCTCCTTATAAAAATGTGAACACGCTTACATTTATTTTAGGTTGTGATTGAGTCATATAGGTGTTTTGAGGTGTAACATGTCGTTACAGAGGGTTAAGACGTATGTATGAAGGATTGAAAAACCTATATGCTATCAGAATATTAAAATACTATTATGAATAAACAACAAAACTGCAAGAAGTACTCACATAAATCAAATCATATAATCTAAGTGTCAGCTGAAAAAAAAAATTGGCAATACAGTATCGACTTGGGTTTCCGGGTCGCTTTGGGTTGCAAACTTACTGCACTATAACCTCAAGAATAAAAGATGACGATAGAAGTGATGTATTTCACTTGAATCGTCATCTTTCGTATAAGCAATCCTGCGGCGTGGTTGCTTCCTGCGCTCGCCTGCAACCATGGCATATATAGTGGTTTGAATTTGGTAAATAAGAGAAAAGACATTAACTTAAAAGGTAGCATTCGGTCGATAGTACAATTTCGCCCTCTCTCTGCTTTCCTATTATTAAATCTCGCGAAGTTCGGTAAAGCTTAGTACTAAAGTCGAGTACCAGAGGATGGCGCTCGACTTTACCTCTTTTGACTTCTCAAGATAAAGTTAAATTTCAAGGCGATTTCTAAGCGACTTCACATAATTACGACTAACAGAGAGCATTTCCTTCCTTCCTATTATTTCTAATTGATATGCACCATTAAACCATGGAGTTAATCGCGAAACGAAAGCTAAGTTTACGAGGAAGCTCTTGTGAATTCGGAAAAAAGAGAAAGGGAATAAGCGGCTTTCCAATTCTTTTAATGGAGTTCTTATTTCAAACTCCTGTGAAGCTGTAATAATTTTTGAAACTTTTTCATCTCGGTATATATACATGATTTCCTTAGGTTCTAGATAAAAAATTTCTCCATCCATATCAACTGCTAGTTTTCCTAGTGGTTTAGTAACCTCCATTTCAACAGGTGGTGAAAGCAATTTTTCAATTCTTTGAATGGTCTGCTGCAATTGTTCTTCATCATACGGTTTCAATAAATAATCAATCGCCTCATAACGAAATGCTTCGACTGCAAACTGGGGGTAGGCGGTTGCAAACACAACTAATGGACTTTTTTTCAACTCCATTAACGCCCTTGCTACTTCTATACCGTTCATTTTGGGCATTTCTACATCGAGAAAAATAACATCAGGCTGATAGTGGAGTGATTTTACGATGGCATCTTCACCAGAATCAGCTTCCCCAACAATCTGAACTGATGCATACTCTCCTAATAAATGTTTGAGCTCATCACGGCTATAATGTTCATCATCAACAACCAAAACACGAATCAGTTTTCCCATGTTTCTTCCCCCTTTAACCCAAAATAAATGATACTTTTGTGCCTTCATTTTGTTTACTCTCAAATAGCAGAGCACTTTTCACACCAAACATGATTGTTAATCTTCTGTTTACATTATAAAGTCCTATTCCTGTTCCACTATCTGAAACTAATCGTTGCACACCTAACAGCTCAATCCGTTCTTGGCTTATGCCTTGCCCATTATCTTCGATAGATACAATCGTAAGTGCATCCTTTTTTTGTATACTAATTTTAATTAAACAGTTGTTTCTTTTATTTTTAATTCCATGTTTGACTGCATTTTCAACAATCGGTTGCAGAGTAAGAGGAGGAATGCTTTCTAATAACACGCTCTCATCTATGTTGTATTCCACAACGAGTCTATTAACATAACGGACTTCTTCAATCTCTAGATAAGCTTTGACGTGCTTTAACTCTTGCTCAAGTGTAGTCAATGTCTCGGTTGTAACAGTAAGGTTTTGCCGCAAAAAGTGTGAGAGAGAAATGAGTAACTTTCGTGCCTTTATTGGCTCAATTCTAACGAGAGATACGATTGTATTTAATGTATTAAAAAGAAAATGCGGGCTAATCTGTGCCTGCAACGCTTTAATTTCAGCTTCTTTTGTAAGCTGATATGCTTTATCAGCTTCTGCAATTTCCAATTGTGTACTTAGAAGCATGCTAAGACCAGAAATGAGTTCTAAGGTTACGTTCGTAACCTTTTTTTCTGAAGTAAAGTAAAATTTCAACGTGCCTATTGATTCACCACGCTGTTTTAATGGAGCAATTACTGCGGAACCAAGTGGACAATTTTCATTTATACAATGAATTGAACTATTGTGTGAAACGATAAGTTCACCTTTTTGAATAGCTTCCTTTGTTAAATCAGTTTGAATTGGTGAGTTCTTTCTATGATGATCATCCCCAATTCCTATATGAGCCAATATATTTGTTTGGTTTGTCATTGCAACTGCGCTTGAATCTATCTCCTTATGTAAAATTCGGCAAACAGCTTCAGCAGATTCGACATCCATTCCTTTCCTCAGATAAACAAGAGTCTGATCGGCAATTCTAAGTGTTTTCTGAGCTAGCATAGCACCAGCTTTTTCTTCCTCGTTAAAAACACTTTTGATGATAAGTAGGAAAAGTGCACATCCCACTCCATTTGCAATAATCATAGGGATCCCAATCACTTCAATGAGTGTGAGCGCTTTTTCGTATGGTTTAGCCATCAATAAAATAATCAGCATCTGAATTGTCTCTGCCGCAGCTCCAATGAAAAAGGCATTACTTATTTTGTTTCTACTGTCCTTACGATGAAATGCACCTGAGAGAATTCCAGCAACGATGGCTGCTAGACCGCAAGCAAGCGCGGTAAATCCTCCTAGCGTAAAGCGATGAATGCCAGCAATGAGCCCTGCACCAATTCCAACTTTATATCCACCAAGTAACCCTGCTATCACTACGCCAATGACACGTGTGTTAGCAATTGCTTCATCACTACTTAGTCCAGTCGCGGCTGCCCAACGGTTAAATTCCTGGGCATTTATGTCTAACGATACCCCCGTATATGTCCCGACTATACCAAAAAACCCAAAAAAGAAAATAGCAGCATATTGCTGCTTACGCCCTAATTTGTCTTGATAAATCATCTGCCTAAAAAATCGAAGCCGAGTTAATACGAAGGCAATCATTACAATAATCCCAAGACGTTCAAGCATGGTTAGAAAAAGTTCAGTCATATCGTAAGTCCCCTCTCTCGGAGATAAAATAGTAATTGGAGTTTTATTTCAATAGTATTCTCATTTTTCTTATTTTAGCATAATGCAGTTGATGTTGAGTCAACTTTAATTACTATTTTGTCCTTTTCAAGTAGTTCACTCGAATACATATAGGAGTAATAATTTTTCGTTCACTGTGTTTATTCCCATTCATTTTGTTTTATTCCTCTTAGAACCCGTTTTTTCTCGTTCGAATGAAGATTATTTAATTTAGTTCAAACATGTTTTATTCCCGTTCGCCTTAATTTCACAATAAAAAGAATGGTCGTCGTCGGACTAACTGACAGCTTTATCTGTGACGTATGGTAGATAGAGATCATGATAGTCGAGTTGAATTTCACATGATAACAGAATAAAACAACTTCCAATATTTAATTATTATAAAGTGGAAGTCACTTTTCACACGTCACTTTTCACACGTAACTTTCCATAATTACAATGACAACTCACAATTACTACTGAGCTACTGTTTGACACTAGAAACACATCTCTTTTCTCTAGAAATTATAAAAGTATTGAATAATACTACTGTTGTATACCTTGTTCACTTATGACATAACACCGAGTTGCTGTAAACACATTTTTCTCCTTCGGATACGACCTTCTTATACTCCTATAAAACTGATTTTTTTCATAAAAAACTACCATACTTTAAATGTCATGGTAGTTTATGAATTATATTTTTTTGTTTATTAAGTCATTTCAATTTCACTATTGCCACAGTACATCTAGACACACAAATTAACTTTTCATCTTCATCGACAATTTTAATTTCCCACACCATAGTTGTACGTCCTTTATGTAGTGGCGTTCCTATAGCAGTTACAATTCCATCCTTTTTGCCACGGATATGATTTGCATTAATTTCAAGTCCTACAGCTGTTTCTTTTTCTTGATCAATTAAATTTAAACTTCCAACACTCGCAACCGATTCCGCTAATACAACCGACGCTCCTCCATGAAGCTGGCCAAAAATCTGATGCGTTGACGCGTTAACTGGCATTGTCGCAGTAACACGATCCTTAGTCACTTCTACAAATTCGATTCCTAATAATCCTATAATTGTTTCTTCTAGTGGTTTCATTTCCATTGAAAACTTCCTCTCTTTATTATAATAATTGAATACAAAATCCTACCAGATGCATTTCAGCTATAGTCAGGGTTTAGTGGTTGGCGCATTCTACTCTTTGTTACCTTAACAGAAATTTTGAATTACACCACTTGCATTGCGACGAAGTACCTCTAGAAATTTATAACTTCTTGGCCGTTTAAAACCTGCTAATTTAGAGTTATCTTTACAGAATTGTTCGAGTTCTTCTATAGTAAATGCCGGATCTTCTTGACAATAAACGCATGCACGGATTCTCCCCATTTCTCGTAGGAAATCCTCAAAACGGTTACATCCTGAACCGATTCATGTTCGTGAAGCACATCTTCCACTTCTTTCGGATAAATGTTTTCGCCACCGCTGATGATCATTTCATCCACTCGATCCGCCACATACAAATAGCCATCTTCATCCATTAATCCTAGATCGCTAAAGTAGTACCCCTTTATACAAACTGCCGAAATGTAGTAAGCACCCATTCTCTATTAAATCAAAATCAAAAATAAGCCTATAGGTTATGATGCAGTGGGTTTGCCTTCCAAAGCTACATAGAAATCTTAGCTCGATCCAGTGTAAAAGTTAAAATGGTCACCTCCCTCTTTTCTTTTATTCCCATCCGTAATAATGCATCAGTTATTTTGTCCATAGTCATTCAAAATAAAAAAATGTACTTCGAATCGCTGACACTTTGTTAAAGAGTCTGATTGGATTCGATGTACAGGGCATATCAATAATTTATATTCTTTTTAAAATCGCAACGGTTTTCAATAGCATCATTACATATGTCCCGCTATCGAAGACCTGACACCGCTGACAAGTTGTCACCCATTGTTTGATTTGTTTAGACTTGGTTTTAACAAATGGCAATGAATTTGATACAAAGTATACTTTGTATCAGATTAAGAACATGAAAATAGTACAGATTTTTCTTCCATTATTCGTCTTACCTTGATAATGGTCTTCAAGAAGTTGTAGTATTGGAAAATGTAGATGCAGCAGTTCTTGTAATATAATCCTTGATTTCTTGATTGTATTTGTCAGAGCGGATCCAATGACGAATGATTACTGGAAAGCCTATCACCTTATTAATTCAAGCTCTTTCATCCATTTTTCTGCTTCCTTAGTCAACTCGGTCCAATCTTTATTAAAGATGTAGCTTTTCTTCAAAAGCGCGCTTCCCGCTCCGACTGCAATGGCACCTGATTCAATGTAAGGACGTGCATTGGCTAAATCGATTCCTCCAGTAACCATGATGGGGATGTGACCAAGAGGACCTTGTACATCTTTTACAAAACCAGGACCTACAGAAGCTGCTGGGAAAAGTTTGACCGCTGTTGCGCCGAGTTCATAGGCACGCATCATTTCACTTGGAGAATATACCCCTGGAATAATTGGAATCCCCTGTTTCACAGCGTATGTTACGACATGCTCATTCAATACAGGGGCTACGATAAATTGGGCACCTGCATCAATCGCCTTGCTGCAATCTTCAATTGTCAAAACCGTTCCAGCTCCGACAAGTGATTGACTACCAAACTCATCCACAGTTATTCGAATAATCTCTGACGCACGCTCAGTTTCCATTGTGATCTCTACAGTACGTACGCCGCCTTCAATGAGAGCTTTGACGATGAATGAACTGTCATCAAAACGAATTTTCCTTAAAACTGGAACCAGCGGACTTTTTTTCAAATGTTCTAACACGGCTGGCACCTACCTTTCGATTATTTCTCGCTTGCCGAGGAAGCTTTCGACGTCTTCTAAGTATGGCAGTCCTTCATTATCTCCACTAACTTGAACAACCATAGCGCCTATCGCATTTGCGAATACCAATCGTTCCTCTAACGGCCATTCTTGTAACAATCCATACAAATAACCTGAGTCAAAACCGTCACCCGCTCCTACTGTATCAACCACTTTTTCTACCTTAACACCCGGAACATGTAGCCATTTCCCATTAACTAAAGCAAATGATCCATTTTGACCATCTTTTATTACAACTTCTCTAAAATTGAAGCGTCCGATTTGTGCCAAAATTTCTTGTTCATCCTTTGTATCAAATAATAGTTCCAACTCTTCTTTAGAAATTAAGAGATGATCGACATAAGGTAAATACGTCAAGATAGTATCTCTTGCCTCTTCTTTTGACCACAGTCTTAATCGGATGTTCGGATCAAACGATACCGTAACACTGTTTTCTTTTGCAATTTCTAATGCACGTAAAGCAATCGCACGATTTTGTTCTAAAATGGCACAAAATACGCCAGTCATATGTAATACCTTAGCTTGGCAAATATAATTAAACGGTAGTAAATCAGGGGATAATGTCTCAGTCGGTGAAGGTACACGATAGTAAAACGTACGACCTTCTCCAGATTCCTGTACTTCCTTGAAATTTAAAGAAGTAGCATACCCGTCCATTAATTGGACTTGTGAAACATCGACACCTTCACCCCGAACTGTATTCACAATATGTCGCCCAAATTCATCTTTCCCTAATCGGCTAATCCAACCTGCATTAAGGCCCAGTCTCGCACATCCAAGCATCACGTTTAATTCTGCTCCACCAATCTTTCGCTCAAATGTATTCACAAATCTTAAAGGTCCTTTGGTTCCGGGATCGAATGTAATCATTCCATCCCCAATCGTTACAACATCCATTTTCTCAACTTCTTCCTTGCAACTAATTTTTAAGCAATGATGAACGAATAGGTGTGAAAACATCTATAATAGTACACGCTTCAATTACCTTGACTTGATGTGGTACATTAGAAGGCATGAAAAGTGCATCCCCTCTTGATAGTACATTCACTTTTCCGTCCAACGTAAACTCCAATTTCCCTGTTTCAATGTAACTTACTTGTTCTTCAACATGTTGATCTAATTCACCTTGAAAACCTTCAGGCAATTCAACTTTTACTAACATAATGGAACCTTCTGCGATTAATATATTTCGTTTCAATGATTTAACTCCTTTTATTGTCCAACTAAATTAGGTATCCACAATGAAATAGCTGGGATGTATGCAACGACCAATAGTACAGCTAGGACAATTATCATATAAGGTACAACGGCCACGACTGAACGTTCAATGCTTAAGTCCCCAATCTTCGCTGCCAGTAATAAACATAATCCATACGGTGGTGTAATGAGACCAATTGCCAATGTGATAACTACAATTAATCCTAAATGTACTGGGTCCATTCCAAATGCTAATGAAGATGGCAAAATGATTGGAACAAATAAAATCATGGCTGGAATGGCATCCATAAAAGTACCGATGAATAGGAAGAAGGCAATGACAATTAGAATAAATAGCCACTCGTTTCCAACATTATTCGTAAAGAATTCTTGAGCGATGGTAGACACCCTAAAAAAGCTCAATAATTCGCCAAGTGCACTCGCTGCTGCCAAAGCAAAAATAGACAACGAGCTGAGAGC
Organism: Paenisporosarcina sp. TG20; assembly: GCF_000286315.1. Taxonomy (GTDB): domain Bacteria; phylum Bacillota; class Bacilli; order Bacillales_A; family Planococcaceae; genus Paenisporosarcina. The sequence goes on from NZ_ALJG01000340.1 coordinate 16,324, forward strand.
TAACGTTTCCGTCAGGATTTTAGGTAAATCTCCCATTTTAATCGTTTTATAAACGAATACCCCGATAACAAATGTATAAAGAGACGCAATAGCTGCCGCTTCCGTTGCAGTAAATAGGCCCGAAATAATACCCCCGATAATAATAACCGGTGTGAACAACGCTGGTAGTGATTGAGAAAACAACTTAAAGAATGTCTGGAATGATGCTCGCTTCGCCTTCGGATATCCTTTCTTGAGAGCAAGGAAATAGACAAATAGCATCATGCTTACACCAACTAGTATGCCTGGAATAATTCCTGCTAAGAACAGGGCTCCAACTGAAACATTCGTTAATCCCGCAAAAATAATCATCGGAATACTTGGAGGAATAATGACTCCAATTGTAGAGGATGCAGCTGTTACAGCAACGGCTGTTTCCGTGTCATATCCTTGTTTTTTCATATTAGGAATTAATATTTTCCCGACACCTGCAGTATCTGCTTGTGCCGCACCGGAAACACCTGCAAACATCATCGATACGAGAATATTCGCTTGAGCTAATCCACCACGGATATGGCCGACCATTGTCAGCGCTAAATCAATCAGCTTTTGAGAGACTTTTCCATGGTTCATTAAATTCGCAGCCAAAATGAAAAGTGGAATTGCGAGCAATACAAAGGAATCAATTCCATTCAACATTTTCATAGGTATCGTAACTTCAGGAATATTCGGCACCGACATAATTCCAGTTAGCGCAATAATACCAATAACAAAAGCAATAGGAACACCAATGATCATTAATATAAGAAACAATACAACCAACAATATCCCTATCATGAAGTTACCTTCTCTCTAAGCAAGCCCAGGTTTTTCAAGATGTGACTAATGGAATATATCGCCATTGTCACACCCATCACAGGAATCGAAAGCCAAATGTAGCCCATTTTGAAACTCGGGAAAGCTAACCAGTTATAGTCCCAGAATGTCGTCACTGCTTGGAAGCCGTACACTGCCAGACTTAAAGCAAACAACAACACGATTGCATCAATGAAGACCATTAACATTGCACGTTTTTTCCTTTCAAGTTTGCGTGAGAAATAGTCAAAACTAAAATGTTCTTTTCTGTTGACCATAACTGACGCTCCCATAAATATTGCCCAGATGAAGGAATAATTTGCTACCTCTTCAGTCCATATCACGGAAATACCTAAATAACGTGTTGCGATTTGAATTAAAATCGTGATAAAAAACAGACTTAAGAAAAGCACACCGACTGTCATTTGTATTTTTTCAAGAATCCTAACCATACTGTTCACTCCTAAAGTTAACGATTAATTACGCAGTCCATTAATTTCCCCTAAGATTTCTTCTGCACCAATATCTTTTGCTAATTTATCTTGAATAGGAGTCGCTAGTTTTTTGAATTCAGTCGTGTCGATTTCATTTACAACTGCACCTTCATCAATGGCTTTTTGTTTATATTCTTCTTCTTGTGCATAAAGAGCTTTACGCTCAGCTTCTACAGATGCTGTAGCTGCTTCCAACAACGCCTCTTTTTGCTCGTCAGACATTGCATCAAATTTCTTACCATTAACAAGCATTAAGCGAGTCGTAAAATCATGAGCCGTTTCTGAAATAAACTTACCATTTTTCGTTTTATGATGATTTTGCTGTACAAAGTATGGATATGCGTTCTCTGATGAATCAACAACATTTTGTTGAAGTGCCTGGTAAAGCTCACCCCATGCAACAGATGCTGGGACTGCTCCTGCTTGTGTCCAGTAATCTGACACGACACCAGACGTTTGTGTACGGATAGATACTCCTTTCAAATCATCCATCGATTCAATTGGTTTTTTTCCGTAGTAATGACGTACACCCGCTGACCAATAACCAACTAATTTAAAATCATTGTTAGATTTTTCGTTAATCAAGTCGGCAATTTGTTCTCCGACTTCACCATCTACAACTTTTTCCCAGTGCTCATAGCTTTCAAATAGATAAGGTAGTGCTAATAGATCAACTTCTTTTACACCCGTTTGTGTCATAAATCCTGGTGACACGACAATGACATCAACTGCACCTAGTTTTAGCTTTTCAACAAGCTCAGACTCTTCTGTACCAAGCGTACCTGCATGAACTTCTACTTCGATATTTACGTTCGAGTCTTCAAGAACTTCTTCAAACTTTTGTAATCCCGTTTGGTAAGGATTATCCGGTGAAGTTTGGTTATGAGCAGCAAGAATTTTTAAGCTTTCCCCTTTACTTGAACCTTCTGTTTTGCTATCTCCACAACCGGCAAGAATTGCAGATAACCCCATTGTTATTGCTGCTGCTACAAAAATTGATTTTTTCATTTTCCATTTCCCCTTTGCTATTCCATATTTGTGTGTTTATTTTTCATTTCTTCAAATGACATAGAATCAGACGCCTTTTCCAATGTGTAGATAATAATACTATCCAGTAGAAGATGAACTGATTGATCAAACTGATTACCCAGCGGTTGAATCGTATCTGGTTCAATACTCCTTCGATACTTTGTTGCAGCGGGTACATGTAGAACACTTTGACAATCTTTAATAACCTCTTCTTCACGGTTCGTCGTGACGAGTGCAAGAACGGCCTCTTTTTTCTTTACGGTTTCTATTAAGCTCGTAATCATGACTGATGAACCTGAACCAGATATAACGACAAGCAAATCATCTTTCTGAATGCTTGGTGTTGTGGTCTCCCCAACGACATAAACCGAAAACCCTCCGTGCATCAATCGCATGGCGAATGCTTTTCCCATTAGACCCGACCGACCTTCACCGAAAACAAAGATGTTTTTTGCCTGGATAAGTAACTCAGATAGCTCAATTGCTTCCGTTTCATTTACATTAGCCAACACGGTTTTGATTTCTTGTGTAATCGTTTCCAGTATGGTCCTCAAAACTGTTTCACCCCCTCTTGTATTTCTTTTGCTGCTACAGCTGGATTCTCATGATCTGTGATAGCGCTTCCAACAATCACTACTGAAGGTTGTTGTTTCATGAGTAATGGCAAAAGGTTTAGATTAATTCCGCCAGATACGACGAGTTGGAGATTCGAAATATGATTTGTTAATTGAAAATGTTGTGCGCCCCATGCCACATCTTTTTGCAAGTCAATTCCGATATGAATATTAAACATTCGTACCCCAAGACGATGGAGCTCTTCGACCCTTGCATAATCTGTCACTCCAAGTAAATCAACCATCAACTGTTGACCATATTGATTTGCGACAATTAGCATATCTTCGATAGTTTGATTGTTAGCAAAAGCCATGACGGTCGTAATATGTGCACCTGCTTCAAAAGCTTGTTTTGCTTCATGCTTACCGGCATCACAGGTCTTCATATCAGCAACAATCTTTTTATTTGGAAAGCGTTCGCTCATTTCACGGACTATTGACATCCCGTATTCTTTAATAACACCCGTTCCTACTTCAATAAAGTCGATGTAAGCCTCAGTCTGCTCGACTATTTCAACACACTTTTTCTTTGTAAGACGGTCAAGCGCCAACTGAATTTTCGTCATATACGATCCCCTCTCTAGCAAGAAGCTCTTTGAATTAACACCGGTTGAAATAAGTAAATATGTTCTTTTTCTTCTTCAAAGTTCCCTTTTATTTTTCCAAGTAACAGTTCAGCTGCTTTTTTTCCCATTTCAAAAGCAGGCTGTGCAACGACAGTTAATGCCGGATTGTATAAATTCCCAAATGAAACATCATCTATGCTAATTAGTGCCAAGTCTTTCGGAATCTCAATATGATGTTCTTTCACGTAGTTCAAGATTTCCAGTAGTGCTAAATCATTGCCTGCAATAATTGCATCAACTGGCTTGTTAGCAAGTAACTCACCAAGACTTGACTTTAATTGACCAAGATCCCTACTGACAATATATCCTTCATCTATCGGTAATTGATGAAGAGCGGTAAGTTCCTTGAATACCCTAACACGTTCCTGTCTTGGGTAGACTCGGTGAAGAGCATTTGTCATTAGGGCGATTTTTTTATAGCCCTTCTTCACCAAATGTTCTACAGCCATTTTGACGGCCTGTTCATTATCAAGAAGAACTGAGGAAATCGGGAGATTAGGAATCTTACGGTCAAGAAATACTACCGGATAATTCGTTTTCACCATTTCTTCATAGAGTTCAAGATTTTCTCCTGTTGGAAAAACGATTAAGCCATCTACTTGTTTATCTCGCAACATCTGAATATAGCGTTCTTCTTTTTCAGGATTATCGTCGGCATTACAAACAATAACGTGAAAATCTAAAGAGTTACAATAATCCTCAATTGAGCGGATGACTTTCGTTGAAAACGTATGTAAGATATTCGATACAATCACACCAATCGTAAAAGTGGACTTTTGTTTTAAGCTACGGGCCACACTATTTGGACGATAGTTCAGTTCTTTAATTGCCTCTTCAATACGGATTTTCGTACTCTCTGACATAAACTTATATCGTTTATTTACATATTGCGAAATAGTACTCTTGGATACTCCAGCATAGGTAGCAACATCAGCCATCGTTACTTTATTCATTTTTTTACCCCCTGCGGAATTTTAGTAAATCGGTTTAGTAAATCGGTTTAGTAAAAGTATAAATGAAAACGATTTCAATATCAATACTAAATTTTCTTGTAATTGAAATTTTTTTATTGAGATTCATTTAAACAGTATCAATTCTCCATCGTTAAATTAGTTTTAAGTTTTTTACTATTTTTCATCAAGTCCGATGCAAGGAATTCTCGCGGAACAAATGAAAAAGTAGTTGCTAATGCATCGATCAGGGTTGCCGGGTCGCTATAGACCGTACACCCACTGCATCATAACCAAGAGATTACTAAATTTAAGAATCTATAGAATTAGTATTACTGCAACCACTTGGTTTCCAGCTCCATACTAATAGCAATTAAACTTTAATCTCCCTAGCAGTCTAAAACGTTCTAAACCTTGTAAAAGTAGTTTTCGCAGCTAAAGTTATCGTCACTGCATTAATCACTTTACAAACAGGAGCGCAGCGAAAACCAGAACAATTGAATTCCTTACATTTTGTGTTTCGAGGTGTTTTCCGCAATGGAAGGTGTTACTCTTTAAAATAGAGAGAAGATTTAACTCAGTTTCGCTTCTTTCTTCAACTCTTCATCGTGCGTTGTCATTTCCCACCAGACATTGAAAGTCTTATAATGAAGGAAGTTAATGAAAAATTGACGTATTATAAAAATACATGTCGCGGAGAGCCCTGCTTCTGTACTAAACAATTTTTCCGTAACGAATCTGTTTAAAGGGTTGGTATTATTGCAACCAAAGATAAAGTACGAGAGAATAGATAATATTAGAAACTTTTTCGTTTCTCAATCGTATAACTAATTGTAGTAGACAGAATGTGTGGAAAAAGGAAGTGATGACTTAATGAGTTTTCTTAGTAAATTGTTTGGCAGTAAGGAACCGCAAAGACCTGATGTTAAAGAACGCAACGTGATGAATTTAAAAACGGGAGACTTCATCACCTATGATCTTGAAGATTTCGAGGTTGTGGGAAAGCTTTCATACAATGACCACGGCTTTAAGTGGTATGCATACCAGCTACAAGGAAATAACAAAGTGATTTGGTTAAGTGTAGAGATGGATGATGAATTAGAACTTGGTATATATGTGAAGTCAACATTAAAACTACAAGAACCAATTCCTAAAAAAATTGAGCTGGATGGTGTCACGTATTTCCAAGATGAATATGGTACTGCTCTAGTTACAGGTGAAGGCCGTAGTCAAAATGTTGATGGTGTTCAGTGTCGATACTTCTCTTACTATGATGAAGAAGATGAAAAAGCCCTATCATTAGAAATTTGGGGTAATGAAATCGAAGCAAGTACTGGGTATGACATTGAAGAATATGAAATTAAGATTATTGCTGGAAGTCATTAAAACAGAAAACTATTAGGAGGAAAACAGATGTTTCAATTTTTCAAAAGAATGAAAACAGTTGTAGGATCAGAGTTAAATTCGATGTTAGACAAGGCTGAAGATCCAGTCAAAATGCTTGACCAATTTATGCGTGAAATGGAAGCGGACATACGTGAAGTAGAAAGTGCTGTTGTCAAACAAATTGCCAATGAAAAACTTCTTCAAAGGAAAGTTAACGATTCACACAGCATGATTACGAAACGCGAAGAACAAGCGATCAAAGCATTAGAATCTGGCAATGAGGATTTAGCACGTCGGGCACTTGAAGACAAAAAGATTCATTCTGAGCAAGTATCGTCCCTTGAAGAATCGTATAACCGTGCAAAAGAAGATGCAACCATTCTTCGTTCTAAACTTGACGAGATGAAAAATGAATACAACCAAATGAAGCTTAAAAAAGACTCATTAAAAGCACGTGCTGAATCGGCTCAAGTACGTACGAAGATGAACCGTGCGATGTCAGGTATAGGTGGCAATGAATCCCGCAACGGCTTTGAGCGTATGGAAGAAAAAGTACTTCAATCCGAAGCTGAAGCTGAAACAAGTGAAGATATGCGCTCATCTAACCGCAGTCTTGATGACGAGTTTAAATCTCTTGATAGCGGAGTTGATGATGAGTTAGCTGCACTTAAAAAGAGAATGGCCAATAAATAATCAATTTCCAAAATATATTGGGAACAGGATCTGTTAGGTAACAGGTCCTTTCCTGTTGTTTTTAAAGAATGCTTTATATAGGAAAGGAAGGTGAGAAATGTGAAAAGGACGCTTCTGTCCATGATGATTGTCAGTGTACTTCTTTTTGTCACTGCATGTGGGAATGGATCGGGTTCTCTATTTAAAGATGGCATTGAAGATTATATTGGAACTACATATCAACTATTCGACACTGTAACAAGCACTGCAAACAGTGACGATTATGCTCAAGTTTATATTGCAGAGAACCAAGACATTTCAACCGTGGCTAGTAATCTACGAAATCATGAAGAACCTTCTGAAATGAGTGAAGAACGTGATGGTAAACAAATATTCATCTATGAAAATCAATTTGTCACATTAACCGAATCACAAGACGATGCTTCGGATACGATGATTGAAGTTGCAGGAGAAGAATTTGTTCGAAACAATTACCGCCCCAGTTTCTTTGAAGGATATTTGGTAGCCACTCTTTTAGGTAACATGTTTGGAAATAATTGGAGTACCAATAGAAACCAAGCATGTACTTTAAATCCAAGTAGATGTTATGGCGGATATAATTCTGCAGGCTCATTTGCAGGTAAAAATACCATACCAACCATTCGTGGTGCTTCTGTTCGTGGTGGTGGAATCGGTTCGGGTAAATAATTTAAATTAGGAAGGGGATTAAATAATGGACGCATTTTTATTAACTATTATGTATTTTGCAATTGCTATTATTATTGTTCTTATAGGCTTAGCAATTTTTGAAGTAATGACCAAGCAATACAAGGATTGGGATGAGGTATTAAATGACAACAAAGCTGTAGCACTTTCTATTAGTGGTAAAATCGTAGGAATTTGTATTATCTTAGCATTTGCCATTTACAATAGTTCTGCTGTTACGGGAACATTGATTTGGGGAGGCATTGGTGTTGTTCTCCAACTGATTGCTTATTTATTGTTTGAATTGTTCACACGTAAATTCTCTGTGGAAGAGCAACTTCACAAAGGTAATTTAGCTGTTGGAATCATTAGTTTTGCTGTCTCAGTAGGATTAGCTTTCGTTATTGGAGCTTCAATTACGTAAACTTAATAAATTTACTTGTCCGTCTAGGGTGAGCCATTTCGATAGATGTCCAAATTACATCTCATTTGGATATCTATCGATTTTTCACCTCAATCAGCGAGATATAAGTACACGCAACACTTGAAGTTAGGAGTCAGAATAATGAGCAATATAAGTGACTTGGGAACAAAACAAAGCAAAGCAATTTATTGGGCTTCTGGCATTGTTTCAATTTGTGGAATTATATTTGAAGTTTTATTTGGAGCCGCCGGTTCTTACATTTTAGGTGATGGTGTAAAGCAATATACACTCGTCATCTCTCTTTTTTTGACGGGTATGGGAATTGGCGCTTCACTCAGTGAACGTGTCACAAGAAACTTAATTATTTCTTTTATCTGGATTGAGCTAACCATAGGATTAATCGGTGGGTTTTCAACCTTCCTATTTTTCGGTGTTACAGCTTTTCTTCCTGATGGCACAGATGCCATATTTTTATATTCCATTACACTTATCATTGGTGCATTAACTGGACTTGAGCTGCCACTCTTAATTCGTAAAGCAAATGAGATTGGAGTAACGTTAAGTAAAAGTACTGCACGTGTTTTATTTTCAGATTATGCTGGTGGTCTAATTGGTGGTTTACTTTTCGTCTTTTATTTACGACCGGAGTTTGGTCTTGTTAAAACGGCCTTTATTGTTGGTTTAATTAACGTAGGTGTGGCCTTATGGGTACTCTATTATTTCAGAAAAGAAATACGCCGATTCAGAGTACATCTCGTTGCGGGATTAACCCTTTTTGTCGTGCTTTTATCTGGGGTATTTTGGGGAGATGAAGTGGCTTTTACATTTGAACAAAAGCTGTATAGAGACCCCATTATTCATTACCAACAAACGGATTACCAACAAATCATTTTAACAAAAGAGCGAAGCGATGTTCGCTTATTTCTTGATGGGCAACTTCAGTTAAGTTCAACTGATGAATATCGTTATCATGAAACCCTTGTCCATCCGGCAATTGCAAGTGTTGAAAACCCTGAAAACATACTTATCCTCGGTGGTGGAGATGGGCTTGCTTTAAGAGAACTATGGAAATATGACGAGGTCAAACACGTTGATCTTGTTGACTTAGATCCTGCAGTTGTAGAACTTGCAAAAACAAATTTCGATCTTCTTCGTTTGAATCACGACTCCTTTTCTGATCCACGAGTTACGGTTCATAACGAAGATGCATATTCATTTTTGGAAGATGGTAAAGACTTTTATGATGTAATTTTAGTGGACTTGCCTGACCCAAATAACGAATCTTTAAACAAGCTTTATACATTGCAGTTTTACCAGTTACTTAGGAATCATTTGACTCCTGGGGGTACCATCATGATCCAATCGACAAGTCCTACTTTCGCTACGGAAGTGTATTGGACGATTGATTATACTGTTCAACAAGCTGGTCTATATACAGAAAATCTCCATGTAGACATTCCTAGCTTCGGTGACTGGGGATTTATACTGGCAAGTCGCATGGAAACGAATCAAACGGTTAAAAATATTGACTTATCTGTAGAGACAGACTTTTTAACCGATGAAGTATTGCAAGGACTGACTATTTTTGGAAAAGACATTGACCGAGATATCGTCGACGAAAAAGGTAATATCTTTCAATATGAACCTAATACATTAACTAATCCTATTTTATTACAGATGTATGAGAAGGCTTGGGTTAACTATTGATAGGGTTACTCCTACATTTTGCAATATAGCTTTAAATATTCGATAAAGGTTGCTGAGGATACATCTCAGCAACCTTTTTTTCTTGTTGAATTTCTCTGGAGCTTCCCTATATAATAAATACCTGTTTATTCAAGCCTACATTCGATATTAAGTCAAATTCCAACTTGGAGTGTGATTTTTCCAACTTGGACTTCAAAAATTCCAACTTGGATGCCCATTTTTCCAACTTGGACCCCAAAAATTCCAACTGAGCAACCGCTCAGTTGGAATTCATCGAAAAATCTCCCCTAAATCCTTGATTTAAGTAACCACTTTTTTAAAAAACAAAGAAAAATAAGCTTAACACCTAAATATCTCAGTGATTATGATCTTGTTGAATCTCTCTGGAGCTTCCCTATGTAATAAATACCTGTTTATTCAAGCGTACATTCGATATTAAGTCAAATTCCAACTTGGAGTGTGATTTTTCCAACTTGGACTTTTAAAATTCCAACTTGGATGCCCATTTTTCCAACTTGGACCTCAAAAATTCCAACTGAGCAACCGCTCAATTGGAATTCAATGAAAAATCTCCCCTAATCCTTGATTTAAGTAACGACTTTTTAAAAAATCACAGAAAAATAAGCTTAACACCTAAATATCTCAGTGATTAGCCTATTATTTTCTTTATACGGACTTTTAAGTGCTCTAGCAATCATAAAATATATGTCTATTCGCGAATTCGCGTCAAAGATACGTTTCATTTGTATTCCCTACCGTCTATTCATCCATACTTTTCAATTTTCATCCAACAATTAGGGATTCCTCTGCTAGTACTTGCCCGAGCGTTTGAATAAATAAATCTATTTCTTCTGTTGATGCAGTTAATGGTGGAAGAATTCGCAAAACGTTTTCTCCAGCAGTAAGTACAAGTACTTTTTTGGCCAACAACTTTTTAACCACATCAAGTGCACTTCCTTCAAAAACGACGCCTATTAATAACCCCAAACCTTTGACCTGTTTTATTTGAGCATACTCTTTTTGTAATTCCTTTAATTTCTCACTTAAATAATTTCCAAGTTTGTGAGCTTGTTGGGCAATTTCTTGATCCACAACATATTGAACGGTGGCAAGTCCAGCAGTCGTTGCTAAAGGATTCCCGCCAAAGGTACTACCATGGCTACCAGGTTTGAAAGATTGAGCCACTTCGTTTGAGGCAATAATTGCACCAATTGGAAAGCCAGATCCAAGACCTTTTGCAAGAGACATTACATCTGGAACGATATTATACTGTTGGTAAGCAAACAATGTTCCTGTCCTGCCAATGCCTGTCTGTATTTCATCAAGCATCAATAACAAATTATTTTTCTTGCAGATCTTTGCAAGCTCCAATACCCATTCTTTATTGGCTGGATTGACTCCGCCTTCTCCTTGAACTAGTTCAAGCAATACACCACACGCATCAATTGATTCCAATTCTTTTAGAGCTTCAAAGCTATTGAATTCCAAATGTTGAAAGCCTTCAACTAAAGGAGCAAAACCCTTTTGAAGTTTCTCTTGTCCAGTTGCCGATAAAGCAGCAAGTGTTCTCCCATGGAAAGAATGTTTAAAAGTAATTATTTTACGGCTCACTTTTCCGTTAATTTCCGCATGTTGACGTGCTAGTTTAATTAAGGCTTCATTTGCTTCTGCTCCACTATTGCAAAAGAATACCTGACCATCAAAGCTCTTTTCGATTAATAATTTAGCAAGTTTCTCCTGGGATGGAATATGATATAGATTCGAACAATGCCATAACAACGATAGCTGTTCCTGAAGCTTGTCATGAACAAATTCAGGCACATGACCCAAACTACAAGTAGCGATGCCGGATGTGAAATCTAAGTATTGTTCATTGTTTTCATCCCAAACAAAACTCCCCTTCCCTTTTACAAGCGTGATTGGGAATCTCGCATATGTATTCATTACCGAAGATTGGTTAGTTTTCATTGCCAGTTGATTAGACATTCAGAATCTCCTCTTTTTTATATATTTTTGTTCCTATACTTTGTTGATTGCAATAAAGTGTTAAAGCATTTTCCTGTCGACCATCCATGATAACGACTTCCTTAACGCCATTAAGCAGAGCCTCTTTTGCGCCGTTAACTTTTGGGATCATTCCATCCGTAATCGTGCCATTATCGATAAGAACATCTAACTCATCAATGGATAATGAATCTATCGTCTGTTTTTCACCATCGATGACTTGGTAAATACCTGGTATGTCACTTATTAATAGCAAAGGACACTGTAATTCACCAGCAATCGCAGCAGCAGAAGTATCAGCATTTATATTATATCTTTGCCCTTTTATATCCATTCCTAGGGGTGAAACGACCGGGATATACTTCATATCGCATAACTGTTTAATTAATTTACTATTTACAGATTTTACATACCCTGTAAACCCAAGCTCCGGGTCGACCTGTTTGGCTTCTAATAGTCCGCCATCAATTCCACTGATACCAACAGCTTGACCGCCTGCCTGTATAATGCTGCGTGTAATTGACTTATTTACATTTCCACTAAGTGCCATTTCAATTACATCCAGCATGTCATCCGTTGTGACCCTCAGTCCCTTAACAAAAACTGAAGGTATTTTTAATTGAAACAACAGATTAGTAATTAATTTACCGCCACCATGGACGATTATTGGTTGAAATTTACCTGCAGCTTGGATCTCGCATAATTCTCTGTAGAAGGATGGAGGTATTTCTTCAATTACGCTACCTCCACACTTTATAACTATATTCCCCATTTATCTAATCTCCTTTTTAAGTCCGATAAGATGCATTGATTCGTACATAGTCATACGTTAAATCACAGCCCCATGCAATCGCGTTTTCACTACCTTCATTTAAGTCAACAACAATTTTTATATGCTCATTTTGAAGGTAGATTTTTGCCTGATCTTCGTCAAATGGCTGTGGCATTCCATTTTCCACAACTGTTATTTGACCAATTTTCACAGTTACTTTTAAGGGATCAATCATCTTGCCGCTATAACCTACTGCACAAACAATTCTCCCCCAGTTTGCATCACTGCCAAATATAGCTGTTTTCACAAGGCTTGAACCTACGATTGTCTTACTGATTACTTGTGCTGTTTCTAATTCAGCAGCACCCTGAACTTCTACCTCAATTAGCTTTGTAGCACCTTCTCCATCACGAGCAATCTTTTTAGCTAGTTCCTCACAAACTTTTTCTAGACCTAACATGAAGGTATCCCAATCAGGATGATTTGGTGATAATTCATTATTAGCGGCCAACCCATTTGCTAAAATTAATACCATATCATTTGTACTTGTATCACCATCTACGGTAATCATATTGAAACTTTGGTTAGTGATTTCTTTTAACGCAGCATGTAAAGTATCTGGTGCTATCAGAGCATCAGTAGTTACAAAACCAAGCATCGTTGCCATATTTGGATGAATCATTCCTGAACCCTTCGCAGCTCCCCCAATAATGACTTCTTTACCGTCAATTTCAACACTAACAGCAAGGTGCTTAACAGTAAGATCCGTTGTTAATATGGCCTGCTCAAAATGACCTATTTGATTATCCATGACGTTTATTTGTTTAATTCCGTTATTGATTTTATCGATTGGCAACTGTTCTCCGATTACTCCCGTCGAAGTCACTGCAACATAATATTCTGGAATACCGAGTGACGTGGAAAAATGATTTCTCATTTCAAGAGCATTTTTCATCCCTTGCTCTCCAGTACATGCGTTTGCGTTACCTGAGTTAACAAGGATAGCCTGGATTTTATTCTCAACTGCAAGGCTTTCTCGCGTAACAGTTAAGGGTGCTGCTTGGAATAAGTTAGTCGTATATACCCCTGCTGAATTTGCAGGTACTTCCGAATAAATCCATCCTAAGTCCAATTTCTTTCTTCTAATACCGCAATGCAGACCTCCTGCTTTGAAACCTTTTGGAGAAGAAATACTTCCCTCTTTTAATATCGTATACTTATGTTTATCTTTAATTAGTGCTTCTTTCAACGTATTCCCTCCATTATGGATAAAGTGGTGATAATTCTAAACCGGTTGTTTCCTTCCAACCCATCATGATATTTACATTTTGTATAGCCTGGCCAGCAGCACCTTTCATCACATTGTCGATGACAGAAACGATGATTAATTGATTCGTTCTCTCGTCAAGAGCAAAACCAATGTCACAGTAATTAGAACCATAAACTTCTTTTGTAGATGGATAACTCCCATCAGTACGAATACGCACAAACTGACTATTTTGATAAAAATCTTTATATAACGAAACAATTTTGTCTAAGTTAACCGTTTCCGTTAGTTTCATATAAATTGTACACAGTATCCCTCTTGTCATTGGCACCAGATGAGCGCTAAACGTTAGTTGAATAGGTTGATTAACGGTCTCAGATAGCACTTGTTCCATTTCTGGAATATGTTGATGTTTGCCAAGTTTATAGGCTTTGATATTTTCATTCGTTTCAGAAAAATGTGTCCCTAGTGACAATCCTCTACCGGCACCCGACACACCTGTCTTCCCATCAATGATGATTGAATTTTTATCAACCCAACCTTGTTTTAGAATAGGGGTAATCGCTAATAAAGATGCTGTAGGAAAACAGCCCGGATTTGCAATCAAATCAGCTCCTTCAATAGCATTTCGATTCAACTCACTTAGTCCATACACCGCTTTGTCCAAATATTCTTGTGAGGCGGAAGTCTTCATATACCATTGTTCATAAACAGCTGGTGACTTCAAACGGAAATCACCGGATAAATCAATACACTTAATTCCTTTTTCGATGAGTTGCGGAATATATTCCTTACTGACTCCAGCGGGTGTTGCAAAGAAGACTGCTTCTACTCCATCCGCTAACGCTTCAAAATCCATTGATTCGAATATCGGCAATTTGACGCCAGACAAATGAGGAAATACATCTTCTCCATCTTTCCCAACATACGAGTTTGATAAGATAGAATGAATATTAATGTAGGGATGATTATTTATAAGCCTTACCAGTTCCAAACCACTATAGCCAGTAGCACCAACGATTACAGCTTTCATTTTATCAACTCCAATATTTCATAATTGAATAATTCTTATTATTATACATTTGTTTGTATCTATATTCAACAAAAATAAAAACTTTTTATTTAGTCTATTTCGATTCATATTATTTATTAGTACAAAAAAAGCGATAAACCCTTTATAAAAACTAAAGAGTTCTCGCTTTTGTCTAAACGTAACTGAAGATTAATTTAAGCTACATTTTCTGATTGGTAATGTAAATTTATATAATTTTATACTTTCAAAGCTGTCTTAACATGCTTAAATGCTTGATCAAAGTCTGCAATGATATCTTCAATATCTTCAATCCCACAAGATACCCTAATTAAACCTTCAGGAATTCCCATTGCTGCACGCTCTTCTGGCGTACATTCAACATGGCTTGTCGTACGAGCAGGCCCTACCGTGGTTTCAACTGCCCCAAGATTCGCAGCGCGATGTGCAAATTGCAATTTCGGAAGAAGATCTCTGACTGTGTCTACTCCACCCTTTACTGAAAAACTAAGCATGCCTCCAAAATCCTTCATTTGTCTTTTCGCAATATCGTGATGTGGATGAGTTTCAAGTCCTGGGTAGTAAACCTCTTCAACCATTTCTATCGTTAGTAAGTACTTCGCCAGAATCATTGCGTTTTTACATTGCTTTCGAACGCGAAGGTGAAGAGTTTTCATACCACGCAATAATAAGTACGCAGCCATTGGGTCCATTGTTGTAGACTGACATAACGATTTGAGACACATATAAAACACCCCTTTAGGCTGCTTGTGCCCCAAATTCTTTGGGCGTCAGGTAGCCTAATTTTTCTAGGATCCGGTCTTCGTGGTAATAGCGCATGTATTCATTCACCTTCTCCATGACATGGATATTGGGCATCGAATTGAATTTGACGTACTGGAATTCCTCCGATTTGATATTGGAATGGAACGATTCAATGACCGCATTATCCCAACAGTTTCCACGCCGCGACATACTGCTCACAAGATGGTTCTCCTTGACCAAATCCTGGTACGCATACGAGGTATAGACGCTTCCTTGATCGGAGTGGATAATGATGCCTTCCGGATTCCCACGCATCTCCAGTGCTTCTTTCAACGTATCGGTGACCAACGTCGTTTGTTGATGATTGTACATCTTGTAGGTGACAATTTCATTATTGAACAGGT
>NZ_ALJG01000341.1 GCF_000286315.1 Paenisporosarcina sp. TG20
CAAATTCTCTTTGGTCCTGTTCTTTCCTACGGGATTAGCGGGACAGGTAAAGACCCCGCAGTGGATGGTAATGGAACAAAGGCTACGGACGCCACAACACGAGTCAACGCCCCTTGGAAAGCGTCCGCCTGGAGCGCAAATCAGCGGTATCATACTAGAACCTACTCCTTAAAATACAGGGAATACTGGATTCATGGCTCATTAAATTTATATGCTATCTTATTTTGTAAAAAAGCAATATCCTTAAGGGCAACTCTATAGTTCAGATTTAATTTTAATACGTCTATCGTTCAAAAAGAGATGTAGACATCGTGAAAATGTCTACATCTCTTTATTGGTTACGATTAACATATTTATGAGAATTGTTACTTCAAAAGCATCCACCAGCATGTCACAATACCGAGTACATGTTTAATACCCCCGGAATTTTGTTGTCCGGGGGTACAGTGTGTTTCGATTAGAGCCGTACTACATTGAACGATGGGTCAACTTCCTTTTGGTTAAAATGTTTATTATTTAAAACCTTTTAATTTATCACCAATGACATCGCTGATTGAGAAGCCTTTTGTTTCTTCCGGCATTTCATAATCAAATCCTGAATAACCTTCTTCTTTTTCAAGTAATTCTTTTATGCTTAGTGAAAGTCGTTTATCTTTTTTATTAACTTCTAATACTTTTACTTGTACTTCTTGCCCTTCTTTTAACACTTCGTGTGGCGTTCCAATATGAGAATGGGCAATTTGTGAAATATGAACAAGTCCTTCAATTCCAGGGAATACCTCAACAAATGCACCATATGATACAAGTCGTTTTACTCTACCTGTTTGTACAGAACCTTGAGGGGCTTTTTCTTCAATGTCCTCCCATGGACCAGGAAGTGTGTCTTTAATAGATAGAGATATTCGTTCACTGTCACGATCAACTGACAAAACTTTCACTTTAATTTTTTGTCCTTCTTGAATGACATCAGAAACCTGCTCAACATGCTCATGTGATAATTGGGAGATATGCACAAGGCCATCGACACCACCAATATCTACAAAAGCACCAAAATTTGCTATTCGTTGGACAGTACCTTCCAATACATCTCCTGCATGAATTTGATCCAGAACATCTTTTTTGTTCGACTCTTTTTGTGCTTCTACGACTGCACGGTGCGATAAGATTAAACGATTTTTATCTTTTTCCATTTCAACAATAACAAATGTTAAAACTTTTCCTTTGTAATCTTCGAACGATTCAACGAAGTGATCTTCTACTAAAGAAGCTGGGACAAATCCCCGCAAACCAAGGTCGACCACGAGTCCACCCTTTACCACGTCTTTTACTTCAGCTTCTATAATTTCACCGTTTTTAAATTTTTGTTCTAAGTTATCCCAAGCTTCAGCAGCATCAACTTTTCGTTTTGATAAAACGAAATTGTCATCTTCTACTTTAGTAATTATTAAATTTAGTTCGTCACCGATGGAAACAACATCTGAAGCTTTTTCAATGTGCAAGCTTGACAGTTCACTAATTGGAATTATCCCATCAAAAGGTGCTCCCTCAATTGTCACTGTAACCGACTTCTCTTCAACTTGAACAACTGTTCCTTTAACAAGATTCCCTTGACGGAAGTCTTGGTTTTCCTGTAAATTCATTTCCTCAGACATTTAGCATCCTCCTTCAAAACGTTCCTTGCTTTATTTTATTCGAATTCTTTGATAAAAACAAAAATTTGCGCTTTTCTATTACAAAAATACTGAAATTTCAAGATTTGTTCTCGTCTAATAATTTTTTTATACTATCCATGATGACCAAAGTAACTTCATCAGCTGAAGCTTTGTTGTCTCTGTATGGCTGCATAAGAATTGGCTCCCCATAAACCACTTTTAAGCGTTTGAAGGTTTTATAAGGTCCAATAATAGCACAAGGTACAACGTCTGCATTCCCTTTAAGTGCGAAAAAACCGGCTCCAGAGAAACCTTTTCCAAGTTCCCCATTTTCACTGCGAGTTCCTTCAGGGAAAAGGCCCATTACATCCCCACCTTTTAAAATGGCTAATGCTTTCCTTAAAGCTTCACGATCACTTAATCCCCGTTTTACAGGAAAAGCATTTAATTTAGGTAATAATGGTTTTAATATTGGCGTTCTAAATAATTCTTCTTTTGCCATAAAATGAACTGGTCGCGGTGCTGTTATCCCAACGACTGGGGGATCAAGAACATTAATATGATTAGTACAAATCAATACTCCCCCTGACTTTGGAAAGTTTTCTAAGCCTTTAACGTCAAAACGATAAATTGGTAATAAAACTGACTTTGCAAAAGATCTTACAAAATGGTATGTGTCCACTTAGCTCATCCTCTCTTTCGCTAACTGAATAATGTATTTAGCAGCTTCTAGAATTGTTAAATTTGTTGTGTCCAAATAAATTGCATCTTTTGCTTGAACTAGAGGGGAGGCAACACGTTCACTATCCATTTTATCACGTAATACAATTTCTTTTTTTAGCTGGCTTAGAAGTGAGTCAATTCCACGGCGTTCATTATCCAACTGACGACGCTTTGCTCGTTCATCTACAGATGCAGACATAAAGATTTTTAATTCAGCTTCAACTAGTACATGTGTCCCTATGTCACGACCATCCATCACTACACCGCTACGCTTAGCCATTTTTATTTGACGATTTACCATTTCTTTTCTAAGACTTGCTTTTGAAGCAACTATAGACACATAAGATGTAATTGCATTAGAACGAATTGCATCCGAAACATCCTGGCCATCTAAAAAGACCATTTGTCCATCATTTGATGGTTTTAACTCAATTGTTGTTTCAAGAAGTAAGTTTGTTAAAGCCTCTTCATTTTCTAAATCTATGTGACGTTCGAGTACTTTATACGTAATTGCACGGTACATGGCTCCTGTATCGATATATGTATAACCAAGTTCTTCAGCTACTAGTTTTGCTATTGTACTTTTCCCTGCAGCAGCAGGGCCATCAATTGCGATTTGGATATTGTTTCCCATCTACTCAACTCCCTTAGTTACTCACATATATTGTAACACAAGGAACGTGCAAAGCGCCTACTAGCATAACATGTTGAGTTCCGATTTAAGATACTCGCTGTAAACAAATAAGCCCACTAAAGTGGGCTTTGAATAGTTACAATAATTTTAAGTTGTCGTAACATTTGATTCCTTTAATGTTTAGTTTAACATTTCTGTCTGTAAAACTTCTTTTGTTTCAGTATCCACTAATATGCGGAAGGTATGGCTTTGATCATCAGTTTCCTTTAATACGATCAGCTCGTAACAAAGTCTTTGTTGCATTTGGTTATTCTCTGTATAAGAAAATCTTTCTTCTTGAATTTTTGCCTTTGAAGTGAAAAATGTTTTCCAGTCAATAGGGACTATTTTTTGATTAACTGGTAACTTCTCTTTTTGAATATACTCCATCGTATTGACACCTAGTATTTCGCCATCATCCTTAGCTAATTTCATTTGAATCGCATCCGCATAAATGCGAGCTTTATTCTTTGGTTCAATTCTTACAAAAACCACATGCCATACAAGATGGTTTTCTCTTGTTACAATTAGTTCTACATCTTTAAACCCAAAAGATTTTGCTGATTTTTTTGCTTTTTCTTTCATCTCTTCTTGTGAAATTCGATCTGTTCCAATAGGACGTTCAACTAGTAAAGATAACAGATGACCACCTTTTTTCGTGAAATCTGCATACCCACTTCTGATACCTTCATTAAACTGAATATGATAGAAAGGATAGGCAGATCCCGGTTTACTTTCTGATGTAATTAATCTTGCATTAGTAAATTTAGGAAACATCTCTTTCATCCGTTCTACGACTTCTTGCTCAGTTTTTGGAGTATCATCAATGCTCTTTAAGTCTTTTATCTTTTGTTTGTCTGACTCACTTGCAGTCAAAGGAAAGTCGCTTTCCGAGTATCCTTTGACCTGTTTTGCCATTCCTGACCACCCACTATTAGAAGCTTCTATAGTTTGTATCTCTTGCAGCCATTGTGAAAAAGGTTCTCCTTGACTCAATAGTTCAGTTGTTGCGTTTTCCCATTCATGTGCAAATTCATCCAAATTGGATGAAACTTGTGCTGTGACATTTTGCCATTTATCATCAGTGACTTTCTGTTGACTTTTTAATTTCGCAAAGTCTCCAAGTCGTCCTAAATAGTTCATCCATTCAGTAGTAAATTCTCGTGATAAAGGTAAAGATGCAATATCAGTTTTAATATCTGAAGAAAGTCTCCATATATCTTCCAATGGTTCTTCTTGTGCTTTTTCATCTTTAAATATTGTTGCTTGTTGAACAGATTCTTGCAAGTCAGTTAGTTTTAGAGAAGCATCCGTCATACGATTCGTATATTGTGCGTGTAAATCTCTTTGTAATTCAGCTTCATTTTGCTTGCCATTATACAAGAATACTCCCATTACAATCAGACCAATCGCTAATATGCTTGACAAGATTTTCATGTTTTTCCTCCTTACATAGCAAAAATATGTTTTCCGATTGTTTTAATTTGTGGTCTTGTCCAAATCCATTTACTTGTGGCTGTGACTGGATTGAAATAATAAAGTGCATTTTCTGTTGGATCCCAACCATTTAATGCATCGATTACAGCGTCTTTCGCACGTTCATTTGGCGTGAGCCATATTTGTCCATCTGCCACTGCTGTAAATGCTAGTGGTTGAAAGATAACTCCATTAACCGTGTTTGGAAATTTAGCATCTTCAATACGATTTAAAATGACAGCTGCAACGGCTACTTGTCCTTCATAAGGTTCACCACGCGCTTCGCCATATACAGCATTCGCCATCATTTGTAGATCTTGTTGCGAATATTTAGCTGGAATTTGGCTCTCCTGAGTAGGGGCTTGTTTATTCGCTTGTTTATTATTTCCTTGTTGTTTATTTGCTTGTTGTTTATTTGCACTTTTTTTCGCTTGTTGTTCTATAGGAACATCACCATAATGTGTAAATCTGTTACCTTCTCTGATTTGTTTTTGGACATAATCTTTATGGTATTTTGATGCATTAGCAAGCTTTGTTTTTGTTTGTTGTCCAGCAAGTCCATCTACTGGTAGACCAAATTCCTCTTGGAAATTCCGTAAAGCCCAATAGGTACCATATCCAAATTCACCGTCTATTTTCCCTTTGTAAAAACCAATAAATTGTAATCTCGATTGGAGTTCAATAACATCTTCTCCATAGGCACCGCGCTCAATTACTTGGTTAGAAAATGCTTCCGATCTTTCCGGAACACTTATAGACATCATCAGCAAACATGAAGTGACAATACATAAAATCAATTTGTTTTTGTGCATACACATTCTCCTTTTTGATAGAATGAGTAATCCCGTGATTTTTATACAAAAAAAAACCAATTTAATTTCAAATTGGTTTTAAAAAATTTTTATATACTTTTGTTTAAATATTGAAGCGTCATCAAATGAGCTTTTTTAACTTTGGTTAAGCATAACCACCATAAGAACAACATAAATGGAATCATAATATATAATGAAATATTCTCAATTATCAAAATACCATTATACATCATGTGTAACCCTAATGGTGCTAGCAAAGCAACAAAAAGAAGCTGTCTTGAAGATCTTTTTAGTGCGAATTTTGCTCTACCAATATAGTAGCCCATCACCACACCGAAGATGGCATGGCTAGAAACTGGTAATAAAGCTCGTAAAAATGCAGTATCAAGACCGAATGTAAATAAGTATAAAATGTTTTCCACAGTTGCAAATCCAAGTGATAAACTTACTCCATATAAAATCCCATCATACGGATCATCAAAATCTATATGTTGGTAAATTATCGTTACTAAAATGAGCCACTTAAAAAACTCTTCTAATGAACTAGTAAATAAAACATTACGAAAAAACATAGACTGAAATATATTTTCGACTTCAAATACATGTTGAATGAAGAGAATTGGAAAAGTTAAAATTGCTCCATAAATAAATGTATGGAATAGTTTTCTAGATGGCTCAGAAGAAAATTGATTTCGCAAGTAAAAATAGCTAAATAATGCTAGTCCTGGAGCGATTGCAACAGAAAATAATATAATCAAATTGCGCCCGCCCCCTTTACTTTATTATAACATTTACATGTCACCTGTTAAATGGATGGAGGAAAGTTTTATGGAAAAAACAAAAGATATGCTATTTCTTTTCATACACGCCAGACGCTAACTGCACGATAAGTCTTAGCCTAGCCTTTTTACTATCATAATCTTCACCGAGGATTACACCACGCTGTAATAAGTCATCAGCACTCCCTTTATAACTATATGAAGGATGAACCTTACCTTCTTCAGCGCTAGTGGTAACGACAACCTTAATACCCGCTTCTATAGCTCCATCTATTGCTGTAACCATCTGTGGAGAGACTTGTCCTCTTCCAACACCTTCTAATATTATTCCACTCGTTCCTTGTAAGACTAACATATCAATTAAATAACCATCAGCACCTGCATAGCACTTAATTATGTCTACTCTAGGTAGTGGGCTTTTTAATTTAAACGTTTCCCTATTTATCGGTTTTTGGTAAATACTTACAACATCATTGTCAATAATACCTAAGTATCCATGTCCAAAAGAATCAAATCCTTGTAAATTTGAGGCATGAACCTTTTTGACATATTTAGCAGTATAAATTCTCTCATTAAAAACAACTACTGTTCCAACATGATGTAAAGTTTCCTCTATTGCTACGTAGAAAGAATTTCGTAAGTTTGAGAACACATCGGTACCAACTTCAGCAGGCGAACGCTGGGATCCTGTTACAACAATTGGAAGTTTGTGGTCAATCGTTAAATCTAAAAAGTAAGCAGTCTCCTCTAGGCTATCCGTTCCATGGGTGACAACAACCCCGTTTACTGATTCATCTTCTAGTTCGTTTAATATTGCTTGGCGAATCAATAACATATTATCGTTATCAATATGCATGCTTGGCAGTTGAAATACGTCTACTATCTTTATTTCAATATCTTTAGGTAACTGACATAAATCCGCCAACTCTTTACCTGATAAAGCACCCGAACTCAATAAACCTTTTGAATTTTCTTTGCTTGCAATTGTTCCACCTGTGGTAATTAAAATTACTTTCTTTTTCATGAAAACTCCTCCACTCACATTAATGTTGTTCTACTAAGAAAAACCGGGCAAAAAGACGCCCGGTCCTTTTAAGAATGGTAACCATAGAAACCCGTTGATTTCCACTACGGTGGACGCTTTTCGCGGGCATAAGCGTCCGCCTGGAGCGCAAATCAGTGGTATCAAAATGCCGGGAATACTGAAACCATAGCACACCAATTTTATATACTTTAATATCTTTTAAAAAAGACAGAAGGACAATGTCCCCCTGACTTTTAACAATTCTAATTCAAAAATCCAATTGATAGGAGAGTTACATTAATGATTATTTCTAATTACTATACCCTCAAATATGCAAATTTACCATATAGAATTTAACTACTTATTATTACTCCATTTTGCTTTTTGTGTAATCGCATTTGCAATTAACTCTCCGTGAAATCGACCATTTTCAATAAAAATTTCATTTGCATTATTACCTGCTGCTAAAACACCAGCAATGTATAAGTTCTCAACATTAGATTCCATCGTAAGTTCATTTACCAAAGGTCTTCCTGATGTTTTTTCGATTTTAACACCCATACGTTGTAAGAACTCATGATCCGGATGATATCCAACCATGGCAAATACAAAATCATTTTTTAAAAAGAACTCTTGGCCACATTGGGTAATACGAACTTCATTTTGAGTAATTTCTTCAACATGAGATTCAAAAAGCATTTTAATTTGACCATTGCGAACTAATCCTTCAAATTCTGGCAATATCCAAGGTTTAATACTACTTGAATAGGTACTTCCTCTATAGACAACCGTTACTCGTGCACGAGCTTTATGCAACTCAAGAGCAGCATCAATACTAGAGTTTTTACCTCCAATTACAACGACATCAGTGTCAAAATATGGATGAGCTTCTTTAAAATAATGACTGACTTTTGGTAAGTCTTCTCCAGGAATATCTAATAAGTTTGGATGATCATAGTAACCAGTTGCAATAATCACAATTTTTGTTAAGTATGTAGATTTTGAGGTAGAAACAATAAATTCGTTATGCTTTTTTTCAACTTGTTCTACCGTTTCAAATCTGTGAATTTGTAAGTTTTTCATTTTTACTACTTCGCGATAATAAACCAAAGCTTGATTACGTTGAGGTTTACGTCCTTCAATTATAAAAGGCACATCTCCGATGGAAAGTTTTTCACTCGTGCTAAAAAAAGTTTGATGCGTAGGATAATTATAAATCGCTTCTACAACATTTCCTTTTTCTATAATTATTGGTGAAAGACCTATATCTTGTAATGAAATTGCAGCCGCAAGACCACAAGGGCCACCACCTACAATAATTGCATCTACTTTCTCCATATTTACACTTCCTTTTAAGACCTAAATCCTATTTTCGCTTATACCCTATTGGTTCGAAGCTAGCTATAACGGTTTCTTGCTCCAAGGGGCAAGCTGACCAATGCCACACCAAATGATTCTAGACCCGGATAGATTGAGAATACATATGACAGATTATTCTTAAACCCCTTAAAAAGATCCACAAACTAAGATTAGAGTAACAAAACGTGTTTTTCTTAATTAAATATTTTCAGACCTTTTATTGATTGTTAATATATGATACTCAGCAGGTGCGCCAAATCTTAAAGGAATACCCGTTGTCCCATAACCATTACTAATTAATGTCACTTCATCATTCTTCTTTTTTATAGACCCTATTTTATAGTAGCCCCACTTTCCCAAACGAATTTGACCACCATGTGTATGGCCGGCCAATAAGACATTGGCATGAAACTGCTCTTTTACTTTACTGAAAATAAAGGGACTGTGTGAAACAAAAATGATTATATCTTCTTTCGGTACATTGGCAAAACTCTTTTCAATGTCCGCTCGGCCTTTTGATACATCATCAATACCAACAATCCATATGGGTTGTTGATGGAATTTTAAATAAATTGCTTTATTATCTAGGATTTCTCCACCGACATGTTGAATATATTTTTTAATATGTTGTTCTCCAACCTCACGATCATTGTTGCCCCATACGAAATAAAGAGGACCAATTTTAGCTAGTTGGTTTATATTTTCTTGAACTCTTTTCAAAGGTACTCCTCTTTCAGCCAAATCTCCTCCGATAATGACTGCATCTATTTCACTATCTATTTGACTAATAAAGCGTTCAGTGATTTTCCGACAATGAATATCTGAAATAAAAAGAAATCGAAATGGTTTTTGCGACTGATATGTAGTAAGTTCAATATCATGATGACGTATATTCATCTCAAATGCTTTCCTTAACATAAGTAGTGGAAAGAAAAAAACTAGTCCAATAATAGTTACTAGATAGGGCATTTTTTCACCTCTTTATCAAAATAAAAAAGAGGAAGTTAACCCTTCCCCTTGTTTCATTATATTATTGTGTTCAAATCAGTCTTCTTGTATGTGTAAAACTCGAAATCCAGATTTATCTAGCTCTTTTAAGAACTTTTGAATGTTATTACGTTTCTCTACTTTTAAAACGATACGTCTTAGTAGCTTATCCGATTCGTCAAATGTTACAAGAGAGATAACAGATTCGTGGAATTTTTTCACAATGTCAGCTAAGCGAGTAATACGACCTTCTGCTTCTGCAGATGTAAATGTTATTCGTACACCTGGACTATCCATACCAAACGCACTTCTAAATTGATTCATCGTATCATAGCGAGTTACTAAACCTAAAAATTTATTTTCTTCAACCACAGCAATAATTGGAAAGTCATTAAGTTGAATTAATGCATTTTCAAAAACATCTTCAATTGACAAAAACGTATCTTCTTTAGTTACCAAGTCCAATATAGACGTTTTTGTTAAGAATTCTTCTTTACTTATCCCACCATCAAAAAACGCTTGATAAGCACTATAACGATTTAAAATACCTTTATACAAACCATTTTCTAAAACTGGCATTGCATCAATTTGGTTTTTCTCTAATAAGTTTAGAGCAGATTTTACCGTTTCATTAGAATTGATTGAAATACACTTATTTTTTGGTATCATTACACTTTTTGCAAACATACTTTTCCCCCTGTCATCTTTCAATATTATTTTATTCTACAAAACCCTCCGTTAATCCTCTTTGTCTAGCAAAAATTATGGAAGAATTAGTGTTTCATCTACAGAAATAGCATTTGTAGTAAGATTATTAGCGGATTTTATTCGTTCAACAGCATCCGGGGAACTGTAATAATTCAGAGCAATACTATAAAGTGTGTCACCAACCTTTACAACATGTGTTTTAGCTGTTGGTTCATCAACTTTTGCATCTTCAGCATCTTCTGCTATTACTGGTTTTTCTTGTGGTTCTTCAGACTCTTTAGGCGTATTTTCTGTTACCGTTTTATTTTCAGTAGCTGGAGTGGGTTCGGTAATTTCACTATCTTCTTCGTCTGGAGTATATTTTTTGTTTTGTTCATATTGAACTTGGCTATTGTCGAAAACTGTTGTTTCATTTGAATTTGGCTGATAAAAAACAAAAACATAAATTAGTAATGAAATAGGTATCAGTATAAAGAAAAAGAACAAAATTGGTAATAATATATTCTTTTTTTGTTTCGTTTTCTTTTGAGTGCCTTTGTTTGAACGTCTTGATGTTCGTGTGTGTGTATTTGGTTTATCTTCACCATTTATTTGGATTGGTTTTCGATGCTTATCAATTTTTGTTTTATAATCTTCTTTATCCATTGCAGTAAACTCCTTATATGTATCGTTAACTTATTATGACGAAATTTGACGAAAAAGTAAAACGTAATTAGGTTTTTTGAAATATTAGTGATATCCTTTTTTCCCAAGGTTGTAATTTTAATTCAAAACTTGGTTTAATTGAAGATTCAACTATTTCTTCAATCTTTAACCCACATTTCGAACAACAATTTAGTGGTTTTAATTCGATTCTTTGACCAAAGAATTGAATTATTTGTTGCCTAATACAAGATGAATTAATTAGAATTTCTTGCATTTGATAAATCTCTTCGATTTTTTGCTTTTTTAATTTCTGCAACAAAGTATTTGTTTCTCCTAAAGTTTTTCTAGATAACCAATAAGATACTATTCTTAATTGAGTTTCCGTAAGTAGGTTTTGTGATACTAAATGATTTGGATTCAATCCAGCCTTTTTTGTATCATCTAATAGCTTTACATGGCTTTCATCTGGAAAATCATTCGTTGCTACGAAAATTGATAGGTCTTTATCATCCCTTGTATAGTAAAGGGTGGAGAGGGAATCTGCTCCATCCCTACCTGCTCTGCCAATTTCTTGTGCATAGTTTGCAACAGATGACGGAATATGATCATGGATGACTTGTCTCACATCACCTTTGTGAACACCCATTCCAAAAGCGTTAGTCGCACATACCCAATCTAACTCATTATTCATAAATTGCTGTTGGACAAACATACGATCTACTTGTTCCATCCCAGCATGATACGATGCAATCCGTATCCCTTCGTTGCTGAGTTTTTGTGCATAATCATCTGCTTTTTTTCTTGACTGTGTATAAAGTATACCTGGTCCGGAAAATTCATTTACTTGCTTTAATATGGACTTAAACTTTTTTGATTGTGAATCTACTTCTACTGTTGCATAACGTATGTTTGGTCGATCAAGAGATTGAATATGATATTTAGGGTCTTGCATGTTTAAGTAAGAACTAATGTCATCTATTACATGCTGTGTCGCTGTTGCAGTTAAAGCTAAAATGGGTGGTCTATTACTGTGGTTAAACCATTCGGCAAGACGTAAGTAGTCAGGTCTAAAATCATAGCCCCATTGAGAAATACAGTGTGCTTCATCAGCTACAATTAATGAAATTGGAATCGATTGTAATTTTTCTTTGACTTGATCTTGAATTAACATTTCCGGTGATAAAAATATGAATTTATATGTTTCAAATTTTTGTACTAACGTACTTTTTTCAAGTGGTGTCAAAAATGAATTAAAAGCAATTACTCGTTTTTCTCCCATTTTTTTTAACTGTTCTACTTGATCTTGCATTAATGACACCAAGGGAGAAATCACAATTATGCTGTGTGGTAATACATATCCCGGTAATTGATAACATATTGATTTCCCCATACCAGTTGGTAAAATGGCAACAACATCTTCTTCATTCAAAACACTTTGTATAATTTCTTGTTGACCAGGTCTAAATGAAGAATAACCAAATTTGTCAAACAATAATTTATGAAGATTTACTATCAATTTGAGCACCTCCAACGGCCAATAATAGTCGTAACTGGAAATAAGAATATAATGGGAATATTTCTTTTAAAGTTCTCAACTTTTTGGTGCGTTGATTTTTAATTTGTTGGATTAGTATGGATAAGTCCTCTTTTCCGAAAAATATCTGTATCGAAAATGAAGGGTCATTTAGCGCCATTTCAACAAAGTGATCCTCAATTGTACTGGTTTTTAACTGTCGCATAGAAATTAATTGTTCGAAAGAATATCCTTGTTTATAAAGGTCTGCTGTCCTTTTTGCTGAATCTGTCAATGGTGTTGTTGACTTAATTCCTTCACTCATTTTAGGTAATAAAACTAAAGACTTATTAGTTGAAATTTCATCTAATAATATATGTAAGCCTTCATAAAAGTATATTTGTAGGTCAATTTGTTCTTCGTTCAAAACATTGGAAAGTTGTTGCCATGTAACACCACTTACTTCAAATCCTGCTAATCGATGACTTAAAATTGACACATGAAGGTCTGATAGATTGTCAGATTTCAAACAACTCATTATCTCTAGATAGTAGCTTTGAATAAACTCATCTGATTTATAGGGGAAACTTTTCAAAAATTGTCGTACCCATATCTGAATTTTTTCGTCTTTCTGAACGGGTGTGAACGATAAACTTTTTGCTTTTACATGTGATAAAGTTTGGGTTACAAGTGATAAACGCTGAAAAAATGTCCGTTCATTCCCCCTAAATAACCATCCATTTAATTTAAGTATAGGCAAGTCTTTCAATTTCTGTTTCCCAAGAATAGTTATTTTAGGAATAGCTGTATCGTTTATCGTTAACCAACCAGATTGAATCATTTGTTGAATGTTTTGATCGTATATTTGTATAGAAAGTCTAGGAAATAATGAGAAATATTTTGTAAGACCATAGCTCTTAACATCTTGTATAGTTTGTCCGGAACGTTTACCTCTAATTATATGAAAAGGCGCGGAAATCGTTCGTTCTTCATTCATTGTATCAATTATATGTAGGATAATTTTTTGAAACAACAATGTTCTTCCTCCAATTAAAAGAGTATTTAGGTTGAAAAATGGGGGAAACATGATTAGAATATAAAACGAAAGCTTTTTCAAGCGAACGGAGATAAAGGAGAGATTAACATGGCGAAGTATACCATTGTAGATAAAGATACATGTATCGCATGTGGCGCATGTGGCGCTGCAGCACCTGATATTTATGATTATGATGATGAAGGCATTGCCTTTGTTATTTTAGATGATAACATGGGAACGGCACAAGTTCCAGATGAACTCGAAGAAGATATGCAAGACGCATTTGAAGGATGCCCGACAGACTCAATCAAAGTTTCTGATGAATCCTTTGAAGGCGATCCCTTAAAATATGAATAAAAATAAGGGCTGTCCCAAAAGTCATTTAAAATGACTTTTAAGGACAGCCTTCTTTTTATATTTTCTCTCTTAAAGTTTAATGTTGTTTCTACTATAAAAAATCGGGCTTCCAATTAAACGGAAGTACGTTTTCGTTATGAATGGCTTCTTCAACTAAATTAACTAATAATTCAATTTCATCTTCTCTTTAAATGCTCTTTTAACTTAATCTTTTTTAGGTGTCCGTTTTAATGGACTCGATTCAAGCAGAATAAGATGTCACAATACGAAAAGAGATCGTTCTAAACAACGTGTGTTTAAATAAACCATTAAAACTGATTCCTGACACTCCCACCGCTAAAGCAGTGGGGTTCTGTTCGAAACGGCTTCTTTCAATCGGACACCACGCCAACCCGCAGGTTGCTGGAATAGGAATTGAACACTGACCATCACAATAAGAACGTTCGCAGCGAAAGCAACCTCTGTTGCCACTAAGACTGCATCTCAGACCTTTCGGTTTCGGCTGTGTCGACCCGCGAAAACAAACATCTATTTTTCAGACAGCGAAAGTTGTCTTTTTGCTCTTCATCCGAATACCGCTCCCAACACCTCTTTTCCTGAATCGTTGACTGTTTTCAGTGTACCACAAAACGAACATACGTTCCACAAAGATACAGAAATAATTGCAAAAAAATATGCTTGAAGTGCCAAAAACCTTCGGTTGCTGTAGACTCTGCATTTTTCTTCGCTTTCCTCCCACCGCTAAAGCAGTGAGCTTCCAGCTCAGGAAAGTCTGTGAAATTAAATATATTGCAGGAAATTCAGATAAGCATTACAATTTTCATTTCTACTAGTTCTCCTGAAGTTGCTTGACCTGTGCCTATTCCTGCCTTACGGCTCGCGGGCTATGAAAGAATTCTTCAATTACCGCCGATCGGGAATTTCACCCTGCCCCGAAGATGAATCAATATTTAGTTACATTCTATACTATAAAAAAAAAGAAACATTTGTAAACTACTAGAGCCTACAAATATATCTTTTTATTTCCAACTATATTTATTTAGTCCGACTGGTTGTTCAAGTGGTTGAGTTAGATTAATACCGTTCCATTGTTCTTCAATAACATTATCTAATTGAATTTGGACTCCGAAGCTAGCTCCAGTTAAAACAAAACTTTCAATCATTTGAGTTGCTTGCTCTTGTGGTAAAGAATTTAACTCTAGAGGTTCACTGAACTTAATATGAGAAACCCCTTTAATTTCTTCAATTGTATAAGTAACTGAACTTGGAACCACGTTTGCAAAGAAATCATTTGGAGACGTTTTTAAGTCTTTCAATGCGTCCGACATATTGTTGACTGGTTCACTTAGATTCGGCACCATGTAGACCTGACCTGTCGGATCTGTGTATGGATAAACCGGCGTTTTGTAAAGTCCATTAGTAAGAACCGTAGGTGTTTTCTGACCTACTTGATCAAACTCAGCTTGACTGCCATCTTCATTTTGATGGTTAATTTGAGTAAAACCTTCAAAAGTGAATTGAAGTGATAAATCATAGGCATTAATAGCTGCACTTGCAAGGTCATAATCATGCTCTTTTGGTAATCGGTGAACAAGTTGATCTTGGTCAATCTCAAACTTTCCCTTATATGGGTGATAGTCAGTAAAACCAAGTTCTTCTTCATTGATGTCAGCTGCATATTGCTCATATAATTGTAGCGTATTTGGCGCTTGATTTCCAAAATCTTGTTGGATTTGTTCATTAGGAATTAAAAAAGTAATTGGCACAACCAATGCATCTTGGGACACTAAACCTATTTTAAACGCTGTGTAATTTACTAAGTCCTCTGTGTAAACAGATGTTAAGATAGAGTCTTCCTGTACTTCTAATATAGTCATTTGACTTTCATTTTCTGTGTACTCTTCTGATTCTCTTAGCATAGTACTTGCATCCTGTGCTGATTCATTAGAAGAATTTCCTGTATCTATATCAGAAGATTTTTGTTCAAAGTGCAAAGACTCGGCATTCTCTGTTTTATTAGGTGCATTTATCATAGTAGCAACGAGTAATGTCAATGTAATTAGCGCTGCAACTGCTACAGCTGGTGGTATCCATACTTTCCGTTTCTTAGGATTAACTTCTGCTAATCGAGGATCTTGTTGTAAACGTTTTAACACGTCATCTTTTGAACGCGTGTCTTTTAGCTTAGGCACTTGTCTAAGTAACTGATCAATCTTTTGTTCACTCCATTTATTGTTGCTCATCGTGAACTTGCCTCCTATCCGAATGCCCAGATAAGCGATTCCGTAGTTTATGAATTGCCCGGTGTTGTGTGGTTTTTACTTTACCTTCAGACCAACCAAGGACTTGAGCTGTTTCGATGATTGATAAGTCTTGGAAGTATCTCATGATAACAACCATTTTTTGATCATTTGTACACTCATCTAATGCTCCTAACAATTGCTTCATTTCATCATTCATTTGAGCTAATTCCTCAGGAAGAGCTTCTGTGGATTTCAAATCTTGTTTGTCCCAATCAAAAAAGTCAAATGAATGTCGTTTTCTAACCGACGATTTACGAAAGTGATCAATTGCAACATTTTTTGCAATTGAAAATAACCATGTTTTTTCAGAACTTTTTCCTTCAAAACGGCTAAATGCTTTTAAAACACGCACATATACTTCATGCATTAAATCTTCGGCTGTTTGTCTATTTTTCACCATATACAATAAAAATTGAAATACATCTTTATGGTACTCATCGTACAGTCTGTGAAAAACGGAGTCATTCATTAAACTCCCCCCGTTCATAGTAGTAGTCGTTTCAATTTAAAAAAGGTTACAAGTTTTTAATTGGTAATGTAAACGTGAAAGTGGTTCCAATATTCCCTTTACTCTTTACGGTTATTACACCATCATGTGCTTCTACCATATTTTTAGCAATAGCAAGCCCCAAGCCTGTTCCACCAACACTTCTTGTTCTCGATTTATCCGCTTTATAAAAACGTTCGAATATATAAGGTATATCTTCAGCAGGTATTCCGGAACCTGTGTCCTCAACACTTATTTTTACGAATGCATTATGTTTTTCGACACGGACTGTCACTTTTCCTTTATTTGCAGTATGTCGAATTGCATTATCAATTAAATTAGTCAACACTTGTTCAATGCGGTCTTCGTCGATCTCAGCCGTTAGTTGTGGGGAAACCAAAGTTTCAAATGTCAATAAAATATTGGATTCTCTGGCCACTTGGGCAAATTTTTGAGTGATTCGTTCAATTACTTTAGCAACTTCTAGCTGTTCTTTATAAAGTCGCATTCTGCCAGATTCCATACGTGCTAAGTCGAGTAAATCTGTAACTAAACGTCCCATTCGTTGAGATTCTTCATAAATAATTTTCATCATTTCATCACGTTCTTCTTCAGAAGATACAACATTATCTAATAAAGCTTCACTATAGCCTTGTAACATAGCAATTGGCGTTCTCAGTTCATGAGACACGTTTGCAATAAAGTCTGAACGCAGGTGGTCCAGTCGATGTTGTTCTGTCATATCCCTAAGTACAGCTACAGCTCCACGAATAGCAGTGCCACTGTACAAAGGAGTTATAGAAATAGCATAATAGTTACCTTCCATTTCAAGTTCTTCATTTATTTCTTCTTCTAAATGAAGTACATGATCGAGCATATGGTCCAATTCTATTGGAATTGGTTGTCCTTTGTTTGTACCTATACTGAAAAACCACTTTTGCAACAACTTATCTGCTTGTGAATTACTTATTAAAATGGTATGGTTTCGATTAAATGTAATAACGGCATCTGTCATAGAGGTTAGTATACTGGATAATTGCTCTTTTTCTTGATTAATTACTTCTAAATGGTGTTTTAACTGCCGCCCCATCTGGTTGAATGCCGTTGCCAACTGACCAATTTCATCGTTTTGAAGTGTCGGTAACTTCGTATCAAAATTACCTTTTGACAGTTCAAACGCAGCCTCACGCATTTTGCGTAATGGAGATGTAATTCGAGTGGATAAGAAAAACGCAAAAAAGGTCGTTAACATAAACGCAATAAATGCAGATAAAAACACAATATTGGTCGTTTCTTTTGTTGTTTGTTGGATAACATCTAAACTTTGATAAATGAATACTGCACCATGTAATTCATTCTCAACATTTAATGGTGACGCCAATACTATAAAGGATTCCATTTGATCTTTATTCTTTAATGATGGCAAAATCATTTCCTTTAATATCGGTTGTGATGTTTCAAAAACATTTACAAGTGTTTTATCATTGATAATTTGCTGTTTAATTGCCTCTCCATTTTCACCTTCATGCAATGTTAAAGACACTTCGTGAGGTTCTTTTGCAATAAGTGCATTTGTTGCAGGACCTAATATACCGGAAATAATAACCAGAGAAGTGTCCATATCTTCATGTTCATTAACGATTCGTGCAATTGTACCTGCTTCTTGGCGTAACGAGGCCTCCGCTTGTTGACTATGGTAGTTTCCCAAGAACTCTAGCATCAGGATCGTAATGATGAACAATACAAACGAAACGAGAAGCAATATGGTTACCCAAAGCTTCCCGACAACGCTGTTCCATATTCTATTCATTAAAAACCTCAAACTTATATCCGACTCCCCATACAGTAACAATCATTTTTGCAGCTTTCTCGGATACACGATTCAATTTTTCACGTAATCTTTTTACGTGAGTATCCACTGTCCGTAAGTCACCAAAGAAATCATAATGCCACACTTCTTTTAGCAATTGTTCTCGATCAAATACTTTATCTGGAGATTTTGCTAAAAAATAAAGGAGTTCATATTCCTTAGGTGTTAAATTCACTTCTGCTCCATCTGCAGTGACACGGTGAGCATCATGATCAATTATTAAATTCGGAAATACAACTAATTCTTTTGATGAAGTTGAAGTTGATATTGGTGATATTGTCACCGAGCGTCGTAATACTGCTTTTACTCGCAATACCACTTCGCGTGGGCTAAACGGTTTAACGATGTAATCATCTGCTCCCAATTCAAACCCTTGAACTCTATCTACTTCTTCACCTTTTGCTGTTAGTAAAAGGATTGGTGTTGTTTTTTGTTCGCGAAGTTCAGCAATGACCTCTAAGCCATTTTTTTCAGGCATCATTATATCTAATATGATACAGTGGTAATCTTTTTCAAGTGCCATTTCTAACGCAATAGCACCATTCTCAGCTTCATCTACTTCATATCCTTCACGTTCTAAATACATTTTTAATAAACGTCGAATGCGATCCTCGTCATCTACTACTAATACTGCAATATGTTCTGACATATTAGGTTACCCCTTCCGTCATATCTCTATCAATTATTGTACAGTTACATGCTCAATAAGAAAAGCGCAAAGCGGTATTACACTTGTCTTCCTATTAGATAGTATAAAGGTTTATCACTCTGTAAGCTCCACGTTCTTAAAATGGAGTTCTATACTAAAGTTATATTTTTTATACAAAGATGAAAAGCCCTTCCCTCGCAAGGAAAAGGCTCGCTTATTATGCGTAAGAATGTAAACCAGCAATTATTAAATTAACTGCAATTAAATTAAACATGATAATAATAAAGCCAATAACTGCTAACCAGGCAGACTTTTCTCCCTGCCATCCTTTTGAAAAACGAAGATGCATGAATGCAGCATAGAATAACCAAGTAATGAGAGCCCAAACTTCTTTTGGATCCCAGCCCCAGAACCTAGCCCACGCTTCATGTGCCCAAATCATGGCAAATATAAGCGCCCCAAGTGTGAATATTGGAAAACCAATCGATACTGCTCGATATCCAATTTCATCCATCAATTGTAAGTTTGCTTTTTGAGCAAAAGGTTTTAACAATGCTGAAATTGGTTTACGAGTAATTAAACGAATCAACCCGTAAAGTAACGTACCAAATAGTAAAGACCAAGTAACAGTCGTTAACTTTTTCGCATTTATTATTGACGGTGTCTCTACAAGAGGCGTCATTGCTTCAGGTGTCAAAGCTTCATACTCATTCATTCCAAAAAGTGGTGGAGTATTATAAATAATACTTTTTGCCTTTTGTTCTTTGTCTACATAATTAAATGACGCTTCGTAATCCATAAGACTAAAAGTTGTTGTTGAAGCAACAAATCCCACAGCTAAAATTAGTGTGTACATTACCGCTTCTAACCAGAAACGTTGTTTAGATTTTTTTGAAATATCTACACTTTTCAATAAATAAACTAAACCTGCAACTGCACTAATCGCTAATATTGATTCACCTAACGCAGCTGTAATAACATGTACGTATAACCAATAGCTTTTAAGTGCAGGGATTAGAGGAGTAATTTCGCTCGGAAACATACTTGCATAGCCAATGATGATTATTGCAATCGGTAATGCGAATAACCCTAATACTGGTGTTTTATATATGAAGTAAATTAAGATAAACGAACCGACAACCATCATGCCGAAAGCTGTTGTAAATTCAAATAAATTACTAACAGGGGCATGTCCTCCTGCAATCCAACGTGTAATGAAATATGCTAAGTGTGAAATAAATCCAATAATTGTAACAATAATCCCAAGAAGTCCCCATCGTTTTTCAGAATTTGATGTTGTTCCTACTTTTGTCCCTTTGACTGCTCCACCGAAAAATAGTGTTGCAATTAAATAACAAACAAATGCCACAAATAATAAATTACTACTAATCGAGACTAGTTGTGTCATGACGATTTTTCACCATCCTTTTTAAGCTCTTGATCTTCTGCGTCTTGTTGATCAATGTACTGAGGCAGCTGTGCAGTTTCCGTAACTTGATCTAACTCTTTTTTTATCCCAAACCAGTTTTTGTTTGTATGGGCTGCAACTACTAATTGACCATCATTATTTTCATGAATCCAAATCCGACGATGATTGAAGTAAGAGCCTTGTGCAACACCAATCATAAAGATTACACCACCAAGTGCTAATATCCATAAAGTTTTGTCTTTACGAATCGTTAATCCAGAGATATCGCGAGTATCAACACTTTGAAATTCAAGTTTATAGTTATTATCGCCAAATGGTTCCACTGTTTGTTTGATTGCAACGAAACTAGTTTCACCTTTAGGAGTCTCAGGTGTAATCATTTCAACTAAAAATGCCGGGTTATTTGGAACTGGAGATTTTGTTTGCGGTTCTCCATTTTCAAATCCAGAAAAGTCTGGATAATACCCTTTCAACTCAACTGTTGCACCATTACCTAAATCATAGAAAGGTTCGGGTTTATCAAGATTAATAGAAAGATCACCGAGTGATTCGCCAGTAGCTTTATTGGATAAATTAAAGTGCATAGTACTAAGTTCATCTAAACGAAAATCCATTTGATAGATAGCATAATCCTCAAATTTCAATGGTTTATTTACTTGAATCGATTCTTTTTTCACTTCAATTAAATCTGTAGTTTGACCTGGCAAAGCATCTTCTGAATTTTTATATAACACTACATCTGTTTGGAAATTAGATGCAATCGTCCCTACTCGTTCAATTGCTTCACCAAAAACTTCATCAGTTTGCTCTTTATCATAGGTTTCTAAAATAAACTCTTTACTTTCTAAGTAAAATCCAGGAACTTCTGGAATAGCAAGAGTTTCACCTTCTCGGAGCCACATCGTTTCATCCATATAAAATCCTGGCAAAGTTCTAAGCATTACGCCTAATAGAAAAATAATGAGTCCAACATGATTTACATAAGGTCCCCATCTAGCAAAACGACCTTTTTCAGCTAGCAAAGCACCCTTTTCACGCTTCACTTTATAGCGAAGATCTTTTAACTTTTCTTCACTTATAGATAATGTATCTTCACCCAAAATGTTTTCACCTTGAGCAAATAATCGCTGGCTTTTCATAAAGCTTCCATGTCTTCTCGTACGTTGTTTTTTTAATGATTTGTACAGAGGAACAACACGGTCTAAACTAGCAACTATGATAGATATACCAAGCATCCCTATTAGTGTTTGAAACCACCAAGAACCATATAAATCAGATAAGCCTAACCAATTATAGATGCTTCCAAACGAGCCATAGACACGTTCATAATAAGCTGCAATCTCGGCAGCCCCTCTTACTGGTACAAACAATACTTGAGGTAATATCGTTCCTATAGCCGCTGCGACTAATATTATAATGATTAAAGAAATTCCAACTTTCACACTCGAAAAAAAGTTCCAAACTTTATCAATAATAGATTTGTTATACGTTTGTGAACGTCGTGCAGTACCTTCATAACGCATGTCCGCTAATTTTTGCTTTTTCGCTTCTGTTGTGAGGGGTCGACCACAGTTTCCACATAACACTGTTCCTTCTGGATTTTCATGCCCACAAGCACAAATGATGTTGTTCATATGATCGACTCCTTATTTTGGACGTATCTCTTCCATAAAACCAGCGATATCTTTTTCCGTCATAACTCCTCCGATTACGATTCGCTCTATTTTTCCTTCCGGATTAACTAACATTGTCGTTGGAAGAGGGTCAATGTTATAGGCTTCCATAACACTTCTCGTTTTATCAATAACAATTGGAAAGCTTAATCCATATTGATTAGCAAATCGTTGTACTTCGAAATCGGACTGAGCAATGTTAATCGCTAGAATTTGAATTCCTTGATCTTTATAAATTTCATATTGGCTATCCATTGCTGGCATTTCTTTCACACATGGTTTACACCATGTCCCCCAAAAATTTAAAAAGACACCTTGGCCTTTATAATCTGACAAGCGATGTTTATTCCCATCTAAATCCACCAATGTGAAATCAGGTGCAGTATCACCAATGGCTAGTACTTCAAATTTCTCTTTCGTTGCATTGGTGTATATGGTAAATACAATAGCAATTATGAGAATGGATAAAATAATTGTTCTTACAATAAATCTTTTTTGTTTCTTTTTCGCCTGAGCCATTATTTGGACCTCCTACATGCGAATAATTCTTTTTTATTATACCAAAGAAAAACAGTTACTAAATCCGCACATTTGAAGGGTTTGTGAACGTTTATAGAGATTGTCTAGAAAGTCTGACTGATTATGTTATTCATTAGAATTATTCTTCTATGTTCTAGTGAATCTATAACTTGGATTTCTCTTATATGTTTAATTGCATTCTTAGAAGTCTTCGCTTCCTCAAGGCAGGCACCCAAAAGGCACTCAAATGAAATCCACCCGTAAGTGGCATCATTAGAGTGCCTTAAACGGCTCATTATGCTCCTATTTGTATATCTACGAATATTTGCAAATTATGTCCCGATTTTTCCTGTTTCAGCCATTACACGTAACAATTTTATTTCATGAGCAGATAATTCTCTTGAATCTCCTGCGTTTAAGCCATGTAAAGTTAAAAAAGCAAATCGTTCACGTTTCAACTTCTGAACTGGAAAACCGATCGCATCAAACATACGGCGAACTTGACGGTTTTTCCCTTCATGAATGGTAATTTCAACAATTGATTTGTTTGCTTTTGTTTCAGCAGATAATAATTTCACGTGAGCGGGTGCTGTTTTTCCATCTTCTAGAACAATTCCGCGCTCTAAAGGACGCAGCTGTTCTTTAGATGGGATCCCTTTAAGTCGAGCTACATATGTTTTATCAATTTTAAATTTAGGGTGTGTAACCATATATGAAAAATCACCATCATTAGTCATAATTAATAAACCTGATGTCTCATAATCTAAACGCCCAACCGGAAATAACCGTTCTTGAATGTGCGGAAATAGGTCCGCAACTGTTTTACGACCTCTGTCATCTGTGACTGCTGATATTATTCCTTTTGGTTTATACAATAAATGATAAACTTTTTGTTCTTTTTCAAGCTTTACACCTTCTACTTCAACCGTATCTGTTGGAGATACTTTAACTCCTAATTCTTTAATAACTTTTCCATTTACTGATACTTTACCTTCAAGAATGAGTTGTTCTGATTTTCTTCGTGAAGCAACTCCAGCATGTGCTAACATTTTTTGTAGTCTTTCCATTCTTTCACCTCTTCGTAAATTCCATTCTCTGTTGAAATTATGCCACACTTTCCCTCAAAACAAAAGAAGACCGCTTAGTGATAAAGCAGTCTCCTTCATTCATTCCGCTCAATTTGAACTTTTTGGGTGATTATGGTTTGACCATTTATCTGAACGTCCCATCTCCCTATGTTCTTTAAATCTTCTTTTCGACTTAAATAGATGACATGAGATATCTGTTCATTTTTCTTTTTCAAGATAAACACTGGGTTATTTGGTTTGATCACCAGTCCTCCAGGTAAATCATACGAGCCTTTTTTAATGACCTGTACTTTATCATATTGGTTAAAAGCACTTTGTGCAAGTTGCTTATGAACATTCCAATCATTTGATTGATTTAATGTGACAACAATAACTTCTTCTTCTTTATCATTTTTAAAATACGTAGCTAACGTTCTACCTGCCGCTTTAGTAAACCCTGTTTTTCCAGCAATTGCACTAGGTTCTGCCCTTACTAGTCTGTGTTTATTTTCCCAACTTAAACCGTTTTGATTGTAATTTTTAGTTGTAAATATCGTTTCTAATTCTTTGTTTTCCATTGCTATCTTTAACATAAGCGCCGTGTCATAAGCTGTTGACATGTGCTCTTCATGGGGAAGTCCAGATGGGTTTTGAAATTTAGTATTTTTCAATCCCATTAACATCGCTTTGTCATTCATTAGTTTTACAAATCCATCAACTGATCCACCAGCATGTTCCGCTAATGCTACAGCTGCATCGTTACCCGATCTCAACATTAATCCATACAATAATACATCAATGGGAGTTTCTACTCCGGTCTTCAAGTAAATGGATGAACCTTCTTGAGAAGAGGCGTGAGGTGTAATTTTGGTTGTTTCTTTCAAATCGACTTCCTCTGCCACGACAACTGCTGTCCAAATCTTCGTCAAACTAGCAATCGGTAATAATTGATGCTCTCCACTTCCTGCAAGTATTCGTCCTGTTTTTGCATCAATTACAACATAAGAAGACCCTTGAGCTTGTGTAAATTTTGGATAAAACATACTGCCTAGTAATAAAAATACTAACAATAAAACGGTTTGTTTTCTCAAGCACTGGCACCTTTCGTTTGTTATTCTGATTGTTCCTCAAAAGCTTCTTGAAACTTTGTCATAAACAAATCTGTTTGATCATCATCTTGTGTCTCCTGTGACTCTGGTAATGGTGGCAATTCACTCACTTCATTTAGGCCAAAAACATTTAAAAATTCTTTCGTAGTTCCGTATAGAATGGCTCGGCCTGTCCCCTCTGCTCTTCCAACCTCTTGAATTAAACCCTTTAAACTTAAAGTATGTAAAGGTCTTTCACTTTTCACTCCACGTAAATCCTCAATTTCAATTCGTGTAATTGGTTGTTTATACGCAATAATTGCTAATACTTCTAAAGATGCTTGAGATAGAGCTTGGTTGATCGGATTCTCAACGAGACGTTGAATTGTATCTGCATTTCCTTTTTTTGATACTAGTTGATACGTCCCTCCTAACTCTTTCAACTCAATTCCTCTATTTTCTGACGATACATATTCTTTTTGTAAATTTTTTAATGCATCTTTTACTTCTGAATGAGAAGATTCAGTTAAAACTTCAATTTGTTTACATGATAGTCCTTCATCTCCCGTGACAAATAGAAGACTCTCAATTTTACTCATCAATAGGCTCAAATGATTCTTCCTC
Source organism: Paenisporosarcina sp. TG20 (assembly GCF_000286315.1). Lineage (GTDB taxonomy): Bacteria > Bacillota > Bacilli > Bacillales_A > Planococcaceae > Paenisporosarcina. Next base: position 25,454 of record NZ_ALJG01000341.1, read on the forward strand.
CCATCGATTATTTAATAGTTTGACTGTTAATTCATCGAAATTATGGTTTTGTTCAACAAAAATCATTTGTCTTTTCATTAGCTCAAGTAAGGATAGAAATGTTACAACCAGTGTAGATTTATCTTGTGAAGGGAATAACTCAGAAAATGAGCAACTGCCACCTTTAGATTTCAACGTATGAAAGACACTTTTCATTTGATCTTTTACCGATAGTTCTTGTCTAGCAATTTGGGTTAATAGTGGTGCTTTTAATAGTTTTCTTCTCATCATTTTTTGAAATGCACCTAACATATCTATAACATTTAAAGGTTCGTCAAATAAAGCTAATTGTTTTGTTGATTGATAGTCTGTAAGATCACTTGGAGCCCTTGTAAATACAAGGGTACGCTGTTCCTCTAAATCTTGTAACATCTCAGCAGCTTCTTTATACTTTCGATATTCGATGAGTCTATTTACTAATTCATCTCTCGGGTCATTCATATCAAGAGCTAAATCATCTTCATCAAATTCACCTTCGTGAATAGGGAGTAGCATTTTACTTTTAATTGCAAGTAAAGATGCAGCCATGACTAGGTATTCACTTGCTTGATTTAACTCAAGTACTTTCATTCCCCGAATATGTTCCATATACTGTAGAGTTAAGTCTGCCATTGGAATATCATATATATCAATTTCCAAACGGTGGATTAAATGCAATAATAAATCAAGAGGACCTTCAAAAGCGTCCAATTTCACTTTGTAAGACATGTTTAGATCCCCCATAAAATCGATTCAAATTTTAGTATAGAGGAAGTGTGATAAGAATGCATCCGTTGTTTCACCCACTTTTTGCTCAGTATATTAAATTTTTTAATGAGCATGAAGATTATTTCGAATGTCACGAAGTTTTAGAAGAGTATTGGAAAGAAGTCGCACCTAAAGATAAAACACATCCTCTTACATCTTGGATACTGCTTTCAACCGGAATGTACCATTGGAGAAGAGGTAATATTAATGGTGCTAAAAGGTCACTAGTAAGTTCACAGAAGCGTATGCAACTGAACCCTTCAAGTCCTTTTTATGAAGGGATCGACTTACCGCAAGTAACAGAACAAATTAATCAGTCAATTGATTACATTGATCAAGGAATACCATTTCAATCGTTTAAAATCTCTATTGTCTCACATGATTTAAATGCTGAGATTGACAAACAACCATCACTTATTTCTCTTACAGGTGATCACCTCATACACAAGCATATGCTTCGAGATCGTTCAGAAATACTCAAAGCACGTGAAAATAAAAGAAGGAACAGACATTAATCGTCTGTTCCTTCTTGCTGTTTAAGGCACTTATCATAAAATCGTTTTGTTGATTCTGCTGCAATTATTTCAGTACATGGAAAAAAGACTTTTACTTTTGACACCATTTCCTTGCCTATCCCATCACCTCGATGAGAAGGAGTAACGGTAATATGTTGAATTAAACAAACTTTTTCAGAAACTTCGAGACCTATTAAGCCAACGAAATCCTCACCCTTTTTCCACAAAAACAAATGCCAGTTAGGATTGTTTTCATACGTATGAATCGTTTCCTGTAACTTTTTTAAGTCTTTTTCTTGTGGCATAAATGACAGTAAGCCCATCGCAATTTTCTCACAGTTTTTTTTATAACGTACTAACATAGAATCCCTCATTTTTGTATCCGCTTCAGTATTATAGATTATGCTACATCATTTGTTATAAAACTTCAACTTGCAACCTATTTTTTAACAGACTAAATGTTTGTCCCTATAAAGAGCCAATAGATAACGCCCCAAATAATGCCCATAACTAGTATCAGTAGAAATAGCTTTAGATTTTTACTTCTCATGATTATTCACCTAAAACCTTGTCATGTAAAGAGCAGTCTAATCTTACGATATCTTCGTATGTCTCACGTTTAATCACAAGACGATGTTTACCTTCTTCAACGAAAATAACAGCAGGTCGTGGGAGTCGATTATAATTACTTGCCATTGAGTAACCATAAGCACCTGTACAAAAAACGGCAAGTGTATCTCCCGCTTCTACACTAGGTAATGAAATTTCTTCAATCAACTTATCACCAGACTCACAACATTTTCCTGCAACTGTATAAGTTGTTGTAGATGATGCTGACATTTTATTTGCTACAACTGCATCGTATTTTGCTTGATACAATGCTGGACGAATATTGTCAGACATTCCACCGTCAACTGCCAAATATTTTTTTACTCCTGGTACTTCTTTTTGGGATCCAATTGTATATAATGTTGTACCGGCGTCCCCTACAAGGGATCGACCAGGTTCAATCCAAATTTCCGGCATTGGGTAATCATTGTGACGAATTTCAGATTGAATTGACTTTATCATATCTTCAACATAAGTCTCAGGTAGAAGTGGTTTATCTTCTTCAGTGTAGCGGATACCAAAACCACCACCTAAATTTAGAACTGGACATGTAAAATCAAATTGTTTTTTCCATGAAAGCATTTTAAAAATTAGCTTTTTAGCCGCCAATGAAAAAGCTGCACTATCAAAAATTTGAGAACCAATGTGACAGTGCATCCCTAACAAACAGATATGTTGATCATCTATTACCGATTGAAACGCTTGATCAGCTTGCCCGTTATTTAAGTCAAAACCGAATTTAGAATCAGCTTGTCCGGTAGTTATATAATCATGAGTATGGGCTTCAATACCAGGGGTAACACGCAATAATATATTTACATTTTTTCCCTTTAAAGCTGTCAATCTCTTCAACTGTTCAATTTCGTAAAAGTTATCGACAACAATACAACCAATTCCGGAATCTAGTGCAAATATTAATTCTTCATCACTTTTGTTATTCCCATGAAAATGAATTCGTTCAACAGGAAAATTTGCTCGTATGGCTGTGTATAATTCTCCACCAGAAACAACGTCTAAAGATAACCCTTCCTCATCGGCAAGTTGATACATCGCGATACTTGAGAAAGCTTTACTAGCATACGCTACTTGAGCTTGAACACTGGCTCTTTTAAATGTTTGAATGAAAGCTCTCGCTCGCTCTTTTATTAATGCTGTATCATAGACATATAAAGGAGTTCCATACGTCTTTGACAACGTAACCGCAGACGTCCCACCAATTATTAATTGGCCTTTTTCGTCCACCGACTGTGTTCCATATAAATGCATCATCATCTCTCCCAATGGTTTTTCGATATATGAACTTTACCATAAGGAAAGACTACGATGCAATGTATGAATTATGAACGACTTCGATTAGGTGAGTTTGTAATGAATGGTCTTAGTGCTCCATTAGTAGTAGGATAACGAATAATTAAACGAGACAATGCTATTGGGAAAAATGGTACTAGTGGCCATAAATATGGTACCCCCATAGGCTTGATCGATACAAAATACATAAATAACAGGAAGAGCCCGACGAAAAAGCCATTTGACCCAAAAGCTGCTGTGGCAATCAGTAGAAAATTCATGAAAATTTTAGCAGCTCCACCCAACTCAGTAGATGGTAAAGAAAATGTTAGGATAGCAGCAATTGCTGAGTACAAAACTACCTCTGGGATGAATAAGCCTACATCTATAGCAATTTGTCCAATTATAATTGCAGATACTAAACCCATAGCCGTTGAAAGAGGTGTTGGCGTATGTATTGCGGCGAGCCTTAAATAGACTAGACCAATATCAGCAATAATTATTTGAGCAAAAATGGGAACATTCCCAGTTTCTTTTGGACCAATAAACGAAATAGCTTGTGGTAAATGCTCTGGTTCTTTGATAAGTAAATACCAAAATGGCAAAAGCATTAAACATAACAAAAAACCTGTGAAGCGCGTTAAACGAACGATTGTCCCTAGCAATGGTGCTTGACGATATTCTTCTGCATGTTGCAAATGATGAAAAAGTGTTATAGGCACCAATATGACAGACGGCGAGGTATCCACAATTATTGCTATATGTCCTTCTAAGAGATGTGCTGCACAGGTATCTGCACGTTCTGTATACCGGACGAAGGGTACAGGATGAAACTTTTGTTTAAATAACATCTCTTCTAGTGACTTATCTGTCATCGTCAACCCATCATGATTTATCTTTTTCATCCGCGTACGTAAATATTCGATATGTTCTTCATTTGCAATACCTTTAATAAAAGCAATGACAGTGTCAGTTTTACCACGTGTAGAGATTTGAGTTAATTCAAAGCGAAGGGATACATCACGAATTCTTCTTCGAATTAATGCTGTGTTTTGTAAAATGTTTTCTGTAAAACCATCACGAGATCCTCGAATGACTTTTTCATTGTCAGGTTCTTCAGGTTGTCTTCCTGGATACGAGCGGACATCAATGGTGAAAGCAAAACCTTCAGACGTCACAATTCCTAACTGGCCGCTTAAAATTGCTAACAGCCAGTCATCTGTAGAATCAAAAAGTGTTACTGAATGATAGGGGAAATAGGTATTCATAGCTTCTACTTCATCGATATCAATAGTGCGCTTCACTTGTATTTTCGTGTTTTGCGTTAATGTTAAAATTTGAGTAAGCACTGTAAAATCAACCAAACCATTCATATAAACAAATAATGATGGAATCGACCATACATGTGCGTGTTTAACTCCTACATCAAAGCTTTCTTCTTTTCCAAACTTCGAATAAATAAACGACTCAGCATCTTGAGGGCTTTTAAATAGTGATTGAGTTATTTAGATCCATCCTTTAATGTTGCTTGTTTAGGCAACATCCAACTTTTCAGTTGCTTAAGTATTTTCTTTTCTAAGCGAGATACTTGAACTTGCGAAATTCCAAGTCTTTCAGCAATGTCGCTTTGCGTACAATCTAAGAAATAACGCAAATAAATAATGGTTTGTTCTCTTTTTCCAAGTTTTGATAAAATATCGCGTAACGGAATGTGATCAAATGATTTCTCTGAGCTCTCGTCTCGCAATTGATCCATTAGCGTTAAAGCGTCTCCTTCACTTTCAAAAAGTTGTTCATGTAGGGAAGCAGGATCACGTAATGCATCCGATGCTAATACTATTTCATCCATTGTGACTTCAAGTTTTGTCGCTAGTTCTGTTAACGTTGGTTGACGCTCATTTAGCCGGACGAAATCGTCAGTAGCATGACGAATTTTAAAACTAAGTTCTCTGATTGACCGGCTTACTTTTACCATTCCATCGTCTCTCAAAAACCGTTGTATTTCACCGATAATCATCGGAACAGCGTATGTTGAAAACTTCACTTCATAGGACAAATCAAATTTGTCTACAGACTTCATTAACCCGATACAGCCAATTTGAAATAAATCTTCTAAATCCGCTCCCCGTGAAGCGAACCTTTGAACTATAGACCAGACTAGTCGTGTATTACCTTCAACCATAGTTTGCCTAGCCATTTTGTCTCCTTGTTGGGACGAAAATATTAATTCTCGCATCTTTTCTTGTGTCAACAACACGGATTGTTGTCCAATTGGCGTAATCATCGTTCACCTAAGACGAAGTTGGCTTGAACGGGTATAAATTCTTTTGTAAAGGTAATCGCAGTTCCTTTCTGAGGCTCCGACCATACCGACAAACGATCTGAAAAACTTTCCATAATGGTAAAGCCCATACCTGAACGTTCACTTTCAGGCTTCGAAGTATAAAGAGGTTCCATTGCTTGTTCAACATTCGGTATTCCCCTACCAGCATCACTAATCGTCATTGTAATGGTTTGTCCTTCTCGTTTCGCTCTAATTGTTACAATTCCTACTCCATCTTCTTCATAGCCATGAATGATGGCATTGGTAACTGCTTCTGAAACGATTGTCTTGAATTCACCTAACTCATCAATGGTTGGGTCTAGAGATGCAATAAAACTCGTCATCACCATTCGTGCCAGACCTTCATTTTCGCTAATGGCAATAAACGAAAGTGTCATTTCATTGTCCATTCAGAATGCCCCCTAACTCTGCGATTGCTTCTTCTTCTGTTGTAGCCCACACATATGAACCTAGTCCAGAATACTGAAAGATTTTCTTCATTGTTTCAGAAGGATGTAAGATAACTGTTTGTCCATTAGAAGGAACAAAGTCTCTCATTCTTCCTAGGATAAGGCCAATACCCGCGCTGTCCATAAATTGTAAATCTTGTAAATTCCAAATTATGGCCCTTAGATTTCCTCTATATAAAGTTTGGGAAATCTCTTCGCGAATTGTTTGTGTAGCGTGGTGGTCCAATTCACCTTTTAAGCGAATAATAGCAATGCCGTCTTCGACAAATAGTAGTTGATGTTTCATTTATTAACCCCTCCTTACCGTGACTATTCGAGGTTGACTTATACTATTCCTTGTCGTAGACAATTAAATATAAAACATCTTATTTATCGACATTTATCGCAACATTGTATTCACTATTAGTATGGAAAATCTTTCATCTATTTAAACATCAAAATAAAAAAAGCTTTTACTTTTTAGGACAATAATATTTTACTATCGAAAGTGATATGACTTTCTTTGAATGAAATGTAAACTTGTTAGAAAGTATTTTGAAAAGGTTTTCAGTTCGCTTTAGACGCATATTCTGCTATACCTTGCTTAATATAAGAAAAACCGGGCAAAGTACGCCCGGTCCTTTAAGAGAGTCACA
>NZ_ALJG01000342.1 GCF_000286315.1 Paenisporosarcina sp. TG20
CCCGCGGAAAGCGTCCGCCTTGTAACGGAAATCACAATATTTGAATAGAAGTTGTTTTATTCTTGAGGTTATGCTGCAGTAGGTTTGCCGTCCAGAACCACCAGGAAACAGACGGAGATGCAGTTTGATATATCCTGCTTTCTTAAAGGACCGGGCGTACTTTGCTCGGTTTTTCTTATACACTAAATGACTCAAACGAACCAATAAAACGTTTAGCCTGCTTAGAAAGATAACGGTCTTTTAACCATATAACGGCCGATTCAGAAAATAAAGAAGAGTCCTCAAGTTCAAGAATATGTAAATTAGGCATTGAAAATGATACAAGAGATGATTTGGGAATAATCGTAGCACCTACGCCTGCTGAAACTAAAGATAAAATCATTGATACATCTGGACATTCACAAATTACATTTGGTTCAAAACCATGTCGTCTACATTCCTGCAATACGATTTCAAATTGCCCTACTCCACTAATCCGATGTAGCAATAACAGAGGTACTGTTTCTAATTCTTTCATCTTAATCGTAGTCTTTGAAAGGATACCTGGTGTATTACTAGGAAAAACAGCAACAAAAGGTTCCTTAGGTAATTCAATTTTTGAAAATAATTTCATTTCAATCGGAAGTCGAACAATTCCCACTTCCGATTCGCGAGACGTAATTAATTGCTCAACCATAAAAGAATCTCCTTCACGCAAGGTGAAAGTCACAGCAGGATAGATCTCTCGAAACATACGAAGTCGATCAGGTACATAAGAAAAACAAGTCTTTACAACGCCAATTGATAATTTACCTCTAAGGCCTTCACTAGTCTCCTTAACTTCTGTTTTAATCTCCTCGAGTTCTAGTAATATTTTTTCTGCTTTTTTATATAAAACTAATCCAGCTTGAGTTAAAACCATATTTCGTCCATTTCTTTCAAAAAGAATCACACCTAATTCTTCCTCTAACAGTTTTAATTGTTGTGAAAGTGGTGGTTGAGCCATGTGTAATTTTTTTGCAGCTCTTGTGATTTGACCTTGTTCAGCAATGGTATAAAAATAGCGTAATTGTTTGATATCCAAAATCGAACAACCCTTTCTATACTTTTTTCGTATACTTTGAATACTTTATAGGTATTTTTAATATAGTTTAACACGTGCTACATTTAAATTGTAAATGTATTCAAAAAATTAAAAAACTTATAAAGGGGTGTCGTTCATGTTTCAACTAGTGAAAAAAAGACTAAGAGGTTCAATTGCACCAATCGTAACACCATTTAAAAAAGATGGTTCTATAGATTTTGATACATTAATTAGCTTAATTAATTGGCATATTGAAAGCGGAAGTCATGGTATTTCGGTAACAGGAACAACGGGTGAACCGAGTTCACTAACACTAGAAGAAAGAGTTCAAGTGATAGAAGTTGCGATGAAGGCAGTAAATGGACGTGTCCCATTCGTCCCGGGTACAGGTTCGACAAATCATGAAGAAACATTATACCTCACTAATAAAGCACAAGAGCTTGGTGTAGACGCTGCACTCGTTATTGTCCCTTACTACAACAAACCTTCACAACATGCCCTCTATAAGCATTTTAAGGCGGTTGCCAATTCGGTAGATATTCCTATTATTATTTATAATATTCCGGGAAGAACAGCAACAAACTTAGAAGTTAAAACACTCGCAAAACTAAGCAAAGATTGCCCGAACATAATTGGTGTTAAAGAATCAAATAAGGACTTTGAACATGTAAACCGTATTTTATTAGAATGTGGTAGAGACTTTCTTCTGTATTCAGGAATCGAACTACTATGTTATCCAATGCTTGCAATTGGTGGGGCAGGATACATTAGTGCCACCGCTAACATCTTACCTAAGCAAGTTGCCGAGTTATACGATGCATGGACAGCTGGCGATATAAAAAGAGCACAGGAAATCCATTATGAATTAATGCCGTTGAATGATGTGTTGTTTAAAGATACCAATCCAGCCCCCCTTAAAGCTGCACTCGGCATGCTTGGAAGAGCTGAACCCATACTTCGATTACCAATGGATCTCCCTACACAAGAATTGCAAGATGAAATACGCGAAGTGTTGAACCAATACGTAGATTTATCAGCAGCACAACCTGTACAGTAAACATGCGATTTTTAAGGTCGAATTGAGGAGGACCATAATGATGAAATCAACAGAGATGTCTAAAGATCGTACCAACATAAAAGTTGATGATGTGAAGCTTTATATTAATGGTGAATTTGTAAATGCTCACGCTCAGGCAACCTTTGAAAACATCAACCCATTTACCAATGAAGTCAATAACCTGGTTGCTGAGGGTCGCGAAGAGGATGTGAATAAAGCTGTTTACGCTGCGAAACAAGCGTTTAAGAGTGGTCCATGGGGGTCCATGAAAATGGAGGAACGCATGGTTTACATTAACCGGATTGCGGATTTAATTGATGAAAGCGTTGAAGAAATTGCAAGTTTAGAATCAATAGATACCGGACTACCGATTGCTCAAACTAGAAAGATGATTGCCCGTGCGGCTGAAAACTTTCGATTCTATTCCAGAATGGTTCAGTCTAAACTTCACGGGGAGTCATACCCTGTAGACAATGAATTTATAAACTATACAATCTATAAGCCTCTCGGGGTAGTTGGATTAATTACACCGTGGAATGCACCTTTTATGTTGGAAACGTGGAAAGTAGCACCAGCATTAGCAACAGGAAATACAGTAGTGCTGAAGCCGGCAGAATTATCACCCTTAACTGCTAATAAACTTGCTGAGATCATTGATCAGGCAGGCTTGCCGAAAGGGGTATTTAATGTCGTACATGGATTTGGCGAAACAGCGGGTTCAGCGCTTGTAGCACACCCTGACGTAGAAGCAATCTCTTTCACGGGTGAAACAACAACAGGAAAAACAATTATTAAGAATTCTGCTGATACCTTAAAGAAAACGTCGATGGAACTAGGTGGAAAATCACCTTTAATCATTTTTGATGATGCAGATCTTGATCGTGCGCTAGATGCAACGGTGTGGGGAATGTTTTCATTTAACGGAGAACGTTGTACAGCTAATTCACGGCTTTTCCTTCATAAAAAGATAAAAACACAATTTATCGAGAGACTTAAAGAGCGAGTACAGAACATCAAGATTGGAGACCCAATGGATGCTTCTACGCAACTTGGCCCGTTAATTGATAAAGGTCATTTTAATAAAGTTTCCGAGTATATTGAGATAGCTAAGCAAGAAGGTTGTGAAGTCTTTCAAGGTATTGTTCCTGATGAAGTAAAGGCCGGCAATTTTGTACCACCTACTCTACTATTAAATGCTACAAATGACATGAGAGTCGCCCAGGAAGAAATATTTGGTCCAGTAATGGCAGTCATTGAATTTGAAAGCGAAGAAGAAGTAATTGATGCTGCAAATGATGTTATATACGGTCTTGCAGGCTATGTGTGGACAAATGATATAAAGCGAGGTCACCGTGTAGCGCATGCGGTTGAGGCTGGAATGTTATGGGTCAATGCTCAAAATGTGCGTGATCTACGTATCCCGTTTGGCGGAATGAAATCGAGTGGAATTGGAAGAGAAGGTGGACATTACGCCATCTTTGAATTCTACACAGAACCAAGAGTCGTTCATATCGCGATAGGTGACCATCATATTCCACAGTTTGGTAAGAAACAACAATAGTATGAGGAGTGAAAAACAATGCCAGCAAAAACAGGAGCTCAATATATTGAACGTTTAAAAAAAGCAAATAACAATATTTATATACATGGTGAGAGAGTGGAGGATGTCACAGAACATCCTGCATTAAAAAACGTCGTCAAATCAATGGCCCGTCTCTATGATTTACAATATGAAAAACCAGATAAAATGCTTTATACATCTCCAACAACAGGAGACAAAGTAGGCATGACATTTTTACAACCAAAAACGATTGATGATTTAATCCTGAGACGCGAAGCTATGCAAGAATGGGCTCGGACTTCTGGTGGGATGATGGGACGCTCACCTGATTACTTGAATGCAGAAGTCATGGCGATGGGGGTTAATAATAGTCTTTTTGCTGAGGCAGATCCGATGTTTGCCGAGAACGCTAGAAATTACTATGAGTATGCACGTGAAAACGATATTAGTTTAACTCATACACTTATACATCCTCAAGTAAACCGTGCAAAAGCACAACATGAACAAAAAGATGCAAATGTAGCTTTACACTTAGTTGAAAAAAACAAAGATGGCATCATTGTAGATGGAATTCGCTTACTTGCAACTCAAGGGGGTATTACGGATGAACTGATGGTTTTCCCTTCAACCGTAAAAAAAGCAGGAGAATTAGATGATCCCTATTCACTAGCATTTGCTATTCCTAATAACACAAAAGGTCTTAAATTCTTAAGCCGTGAATCATTCGATTATGGTAAAAGTGAATGGGATCACCCTCTTTCTTCTCGTTTTGAAGAAGGGGATGCGATTGTTTCTTTTGAAAATGTCTTTGTTCCCTGGGAGCGCGTCTTTGTTTGCGGGAATTCATCCGTTTGTAACCGAACATTTAGAGAGACCAATGCAGTTGTTCATATGTCACATCAAGTTATTGCAAAAAATGTGGTAAAAACCGAATTCTTACTAGGTGTTGTTTTAAATATAATGGATGCGATTGGAATTGATCAGTTCCAGCATGTTCAAGATAAAGGAACCGAAATCATGTTAACGCTTGAAACAATTAAATCTCATTTGTACCGGGCAGAGCATAGTGCCAAACTGGATAGCTCGGGGACGATGACTCCTGATTTTGAAGCCTTAAATGCAGCACGTACATGGTATCCGAGAGTGTACCCTCGCATGATTGAAATCTTACGTGTTCTGGGAGCTTCTGGACTTATGGGAATTCCTACAGAAGCAGACTTTTCTCATGAGGAAATTGGACCAATTCTAAACAGAGGCTTACAAGGAAAGAATTTAGATGGTTATGAGCGTACGCAATTATTCCGGTTAGCGTGGGATATGACAATGAGTGCATTCGGTAGCCGTCAAATGCATTACGAGTACTACTTCTTCGGGGATCCTGTCCGTATGGGAATGGCGTTTTTTGAAGGCTACGAAAAAGATAAATACAAAGGCTATGTACAAGATTTCTTAGACCAAACCAAAACGAAAAAGCCTCATTTCTCAGGCGTGTAAGGGGGATATACAATGGACTTTAACATTATTCGTACAGGCCGAGCCGTATTAAATGTTGTGGATTTAGAAGCATCACATGATTTTTATGTAAATGGCTTAGGATTTATTGAAACAGAGTCAGATGCTACGAACCTTTATTTAAGAGGATTAGAGGAACATAATCATCACTCTTTACATTTGAAAAAAGCGTCTACTCCAAGCGTAGAAGTAATAAGCTATAAAGTGTACGCTGAAACGGATCTGGATGCGTTGGCATCTTTATTTACCACAAAAGGGTTGCAAACAAAATGGCTTCAAAAGGGTGAGCAGCATGCAATCGGAAGAGCGCTACGGGTTCAGGATATCTCAGGACTTCCAATAGAGTTCTATGCAGAGATGGATCCAGCTGAAAGAATGCTTCAACGATATGATTTATATAAAGGCGCAAGAGTCCAACGAATTGACCATTTTAACTGTATGGTACCGGATGTTGAAAAGGCCTATAACTTTTATATCGATGAGATGGGATTTGCTTGTTCGGAATATACAGCTGCTGAAGATGAAAAAATCTGGGCGGCTTGGTTGCACAGAAAACCAAGTGTTCATGATGTAGCATTTATGAATGGGGTAGGACCGCGTCTTCATCACGTTGGTTTCTGGTTAAGTGATCAACTAAGTTTAATACATGCTTGCGATGTTCTTGCATCAATGGGTTATACAACAGCTATTGAACGTGGACCAGGACGTCACGGAATTTCAAATGCATTTTTCCTTTATCTGCGTGACCCAGATGGACACCGTATTGAACTTTATAACGGAGACTATCTAACATGTGACCCTGATTTCAAGCCCATTCGCTGGGATATAAATGATCCAAGAAGACAGACTTTCTGGGGACATGAAGCACCGGATAGTTGGTTTAATGAAGCATCGGTCGTTCAAGATATTTTAATGAATAAACCAATAGAGCTTGCCGAACCAACATTAAAACAACATAAACCAGTATTTGTAATCTAATGATCGTGAAGGACTTAGACTATTTGAGTCCTTAATGAATTAATCATATGCCTGATGGTGGAGTAAAAGAAAGCGGCTTAGGACGCAAAGGGATTAAATATGTAGTTAAAGAAATGACAGAGCTTAAACTAGTTATCTTTCGGAATAAATATATTTTAGGGAGGTTTACAATGGATGGATGATCACATCTTCAAAACAACAATGGGTAAATTTGCAACAGGAGTTACCATTATTACAACCGAATTAAACGGAGAAGTACAAGGAATGACAGCTAATGCTTTTATGTCTGTCTCACTTGATCCGAAATTAATCTTAATTTCGGTAGCTAACAAAGCAAAAATGAATGAGTCGATTAAGAAGTCAGGTATTTTTGCAGTGAGTCTACTAGCAAATGATCAAGAAGAGATGTCAATGTACTTTGCAGGACAGATTAAGGAAAAACGTGATATTGCCTTTAAGTCTTTTAACGGGATGCCTGTCATTGATGGGGCATTAGCTAATATTACATGCGATGTTCATAACACACATGTAGAAGGTGACCACACGTTATATATTGGCAGCGTACGTGACATTGAATTAAAAGAAGAAGGAAAGCCATTAACCTATTTCTCAGGTCGTTACTACGAGATCAGCTAGATAAACTTATAAAGTATGAGGAGAGATGGATGTTCTTCATATCAGCAGTAAATCCATTATGACTTTCTTCAAAACACCCATGTAAAGTAATCAAACCAGATCGAGTAATTGAATAATTATTAACAACACTTCCTGTTAATAAATTACCAACATGTCGTAGCTGGTTTTGATTTTAGCAATGGTCCTTGGTGACATGTCTACCAATTTGGGCAATGGGAGAGCAAAATTGAAGCATAGAGATTTAACTCACCGTTTCGATACCATCCCATCGATGTACTAATTTGGTTCCTTAATTATAAAATACACCCTTCATTTTTATATGAATTCGTCAAGGGATTCAAACCTACTTATTTATATTAAAGTTTGATGTCAAACGCTTTTACTGTATTTAATTTATGCTGCCTCGCGAAATTTTCAACCTCCACTGGTGAAGCTTGTCGTCTTAACATATCGATGAGGATATCATGCTCTTTAACAGACTGTGGAGCACGTTTTGGATAAAGAATAAAACCAGTATTTCGAACAGTTTTTAAGCGATCACGCATTTGTTGAATATTTTTTAAAATGTATTGATTCGGACAAAAAGAATAGATAATGGAATGAAAGTCTCGGTTCAACTCACTAAAGGTCTCTAAATCAAATTCAGAAAGTGCCTCTTTCATACCCGCACTCTTAAACTCAAGTTCTTTAAATGAGTCTTCAGTTAAGTAGGGCATACTTAACATAGTTGCATATCCTTCTAACACAGCCAAGAGCTCTAAAGTTTCCTTGTAAACCTCTTTATTTAAATTAAGAATAACTGCTCCAGAGTTCGCCTTATATTCAATCAGTTGATCGGACTCTAGCTGATGAATTGCTTCACGAACCGGGATTGCACTTGAACCAACTTCCTTTGCAATTTGATCTATAATGATACGTTGACCGGGGGCGTAAGTTCCATCTAAAATTCTTGAACGAATGACTTCATATGCATACTGACGTTTATTAAGCTTTTTTGTAGTTTTCATACAGTAATTATATATGATTTAATATCTTATCTCAAACCACAATTCTTTTACTGAACTGATTCAAACGAATTAAACCTAGATTAATCAGCAAAACCTACAACACTCATCTAAACACAGGTGTACAAACGCAGTTTCCTCACCTAAAAAGTGAAATAAGAGTACAAAAAATGAAGCCTTTGTTATGTTTAAAGTGCTTAAACCAAACAATCGGTGTTTCCTAAAAAGCACGTAAATAATCATAGAGAAAAAAGAGCTTACCTGTTTTTGCAAACCGGTAAGCTCTCTTCACATTCTATTGATAGCGTCTATGAATATTGTTTTTCTTAAATGTGCCTGTTTCACTAAATTCAAAAAGCTCCAAAGAAAGTGCTAATGAACGTCTATCAAACACTTCGGAAAAATGCGTTGTAACGACATCGAACATAGCTTGACACGTTTCTTGTTTGACCTCATCAGAACGTCCACCAGCAATCTTCAAAGTAACATGAACAAAAGCATCATCTTGTGACCCATTAGCAACATAGTAATGTTGAAGTTCAATCGCTCTTGATCGAATTCCTCCGATGGGAAAAGTGGAAGCCCTAGCAATGAGAACCTCGTTTAGTGATTTTAATAACTGCGAAATATTTGTTTCCTCTTTTAAGTTATCCGTATATTCAACGATGATATGTGGAATTTTAACTCCTCCTCTGGAATACGTCATCTCCAACAATCGTGTTAACTAATCGACCAACACCTTCAATTTCAGTAATGACTTCATCCCCAATTTTCACATCAGCAAGTCCCTTTGGCGTACCTGTTAAAATAATATCGTTTTTTTGTAACGTCATAAATTCACTTAAGTATTCAATTAGAAAAGGGATATCAAAGATCATATCTTTTGTTGAACCTTGTTGAATTCGCTTTCCGTTGACGAAAGTACGAAGGGGTAAATTCATCGGATCAGCAATATCATGCGCATCAACAAGCCAAGGTCCGATGGGGGTACACGTATCTCGGTTTTTTACGCGCAAATTAGGACGATAATAGTTTTCTAAATAATCACGAATGGCATAGTCGTTGGCCACAGTGTATCCAGCAATATAGTCATACGCATCTTGCCGTTTCACATTTCTTGCCGTCTTGCCGATGACAACACCTAGTTCACATTCATAATGCATATATGTTGCGTCGACTGGTCGTCTCGACTCGGCACGATGACCAACAAATGTGTTAGGTCCTTTTAAGAATAATAGTGGCTCAGTTGGTGCTTTAAATTCAAGTTCACTTGCATGATCCGCATAGTTAAGGCCTAATGCAAAAACAGTACGAGGTTGCACAGGAGGTAACCACACGACCTCATCTTCTTTGACAATTCGGCCATCTGTTAATTGGATCATATCGTTTTTTTCAATAGCTTCGTGGATAGCACCAGCAAAAGAAACTCTAGCTCGTTTCACTGAACATCACCCCCTGAAAGAATTTCGTGTTCTGGAACGATTACATTTTCTAAAAATCCTACATGGTCAATTTCAATGCGAATTTTGTCTCCTGCCCTAGCAAGAGGAGGATTTTCTGGAACGCCTACTAAGAGAACATCGCCAGCGTATAATGTCATAAATTCTGTTACGTCGGAAATTAGTTCACTGACGCCACGAATTAGGTTAGACGTAGTATTTTCTTGGACCAATTCACCATTTATATATACGCGAAGAGAAAGATTATCTGGATTAGTTATAGCAACTTTCTCAAGTACCCAAGGACCAATTGGACAAAAACCATCCCTAGCACGATGTTTGACTGCCGGTCTGAAGAGACTTTCATGAGGAACGGTCACATCGTTCGCAATGGTGTAGCCAACTACATAATCCAAAGCATCTTCTTTTTTCACATTTGTCGCCGTTTGTCCAATGACAATGCCGAGTGTTGCACCTATTTCTAGTAGTTCAATCGAAGCGGGAAGTGGAATAGCTGTCCCATATCCTATAACGGTATTTGCTGGTTTTATATAAAGAATAGGTGCTTTAGGTGGTGCCTTGTAAGGGGATTCATTGACTGAATCTCCAAGTGCAGCAAGTGTTTCCTTATAGTTTAGTAAAGTACCATAAACGGTACCGGATACAGGAGCATCCCATTTTACCAGTTCAAGATGAAGGGTAGAGTTGTTAATTTGAACGGTCGAGTTATGAACATCGACTGTGGCTTCTTCTGTAATGAGGCGACCTTGAAGCTTATATTGGGCTTTAAACAAGTGTATTCCTCCTAATATATATTATTAAATATTATATCATATATGATTTTAAATTCCGCAAAATTCCAATAATATTTAACTGTAATATTTTTGATTTGTAATTTCATAAATTACACAGTTAAGTAGAATGATATATGCACTAAAAGGGGAATTATTTTTCATGATTAGTAGAGAACAATTTGAAAATGATCAAGTTTGTCTACGCAGCAACTGGATTACTGTTTCCTGATTTGGGAGGTCAATTAGATGTAACCATTTCTGTTGTCATTGCAGTTTTAATGTATAGTATGTTTGCGCAGATTCCGTTTACTTCTTTAAAAAAGTCGTTTGCTAATCGTCGTTTTATCGGGGCTTTATTAACGGTTAACTATATAGCAGTACCTATTGTGGTGTGGCTTTTATCAAAATTATTACCTGATTATCCTCCATTATTGCTTGGAGTCTATTTAGTTTTACTGACTCCTTATATTGTTTATGTAATTGTTTTTACAGCTCTAGGTCGTGGAAATGAAAAAATAATTCTTGTATCAACACCGGTTCTATTCATTACACAAATGTTCTTATTACCACTTTATTTATGGCTATGGGAAGTGAAGCAGCGAAAATAGTAGATCCAGGTCCATTTTTTGAAGCGTTTTTCGGACTTATTGTTATCCCGTTACTAGTGGCGATGGTCATACAGTTGTACGAAAAGAAATCATCTAATGGGAAAAAAATAATGAATTTAACTTCATGGTATCCTGTTTCTTTTATGGTTCTTACACTTTTTGTTGTCGTTGCATCTCAAATTGGTAAATTATCAAGCTACATGGACCTGATTATTATAGTTATTCCTATCTATATTGCCTTTATGGTGATCATGCCTATTATTTCTATATGTATTGCCAAGTGGTTTAAGCTTGATGTCGGTTCAGGTCGGGCATTAATTTTTAGTGCCTCAACACGTAACTCGCTCGTAGTTCTGCCTCTAGCGTTAGCCTTACCAGATAACTTGAGCACATTAGTAGCGGCCGTTATCGTAACGCAGACCATTGTTGAACTTGCAGGGGAACTCATATATATTCGGCTAGCACCCAAACTTCTATTACGCCAAAAATAATTGATTATAAAATGCATGAATGTTTGAAAAGGCTCCACAATTAATTTGTTGTTAAATGAAAAAAGTGCCATCTGCAAAATATGCAGATGGCACTTTTTTATAAGTTCTTTTCAAACCTTGTCAATCTTTCAAGTTTTTCTTAATATAAGTGACAATTTTGCGTAGTTCTTTGGCATTTGGTCGACCAAATGGACTGGTCTGTTTTTGTTGATATAGGATATTTCCTTTTTCATCGAGTAAGAAATAGGCAGCTTCACCGTGTGTTCCATGATCTTCATAAGGCGCATCTTCACCATGGTGGAAAACCCCATATTGATTTAACAAATTTAGAGGCGCATCAGAAAGGATTGGAAAAGATAAGTTGAGCTCCTCTTTAAACGAGGTAGAATCTTGCTGAGTATCAGTTGAAATGGCTGTGAAATGAATATTTTTTCCGTCAAAATAAGATTTACTTTCTTCAATCTCCGACAAATCAAGCTTACAAACTGAACACCAAGTACCACGGAAAAATAGGATGAATCTCCAGCCTTTACGATCTGTCAAATCTTGTTCAAGTGAATAAGTTCCACCGCTTGCTTCTGGTAGATTAAATAATGGTGCTTCAGTTCCTAATTTTAATGAATTCATGAAAATCTCCTCTTATACGTATATTTAGTTAATATTATGATTTTTCTTCGATAAACTTAAGAAAAAAATGGTTGAAGAAACGTAGTTACTTCATCAGGTGTTTTAGCATTGGCACTGTGAAGATGTCCAAGCTTTTGATTGTTTTGATAAACAAGGAGACTAGGAATTCCCATCACATCATATTTGCTTGAAATCTCTTCAAATTGATCTTTATCGATTGAATAAGATGGAATCTCATTAAAGTCATCCATTACTTCTCCAATAAATGCATCCATACGTTTGCAGTCAGGACACCAGTCAGCATAAAACTTTACTACTACAGGTTTGTCATGCCCTATTATCTTTTCAAACTGTTCTACTGATGAAATTTTTTCAAACATAATTAACCCTCCTTAATTCAGTAATAATAAAAACATAACAAACGTAAAATAAAATAGATGTTAGATGGATTACTTTTTAAAAGATTGACAATAGTTTAATTCGAACGTCTCGTTCAATACATCCACATAATTGTAGTAGTCTTCTTGAATTTTTAATAGAGGAAAGCCTTTGGTACATGCTTTAACAATTGACGATGTTCGAAAATATTAACCATTTGAAAAGGAATGCCGAATTCTTTTAATTTACTTTTTACCTGATCACATTTTGTACATCCTGGAACTATAAATAATAAATGTTCAGAAGAGCATCCAGTTAAAAGGGAAGAGGGACTTATAACCATGGATAAACTAACACTCCTTTCGCATATTAATCTTTTTGATGAGTTGCCAATGAAGGATATTAAGTTAATTGACAAAAGTAGTACAATGACGCCAATTAAAAAAGGTACACAAATATTAATTCCTGAGCAATCTCTCGATGTGCTTTTTTTTCTTAAGAAAGGGCAAGTTCGTCTTTACCGCATGAACTCACAAGGCAAGCAATTTACTACTGATATATTAGTGGATGGCAATGTTTTTGGCGAAACTGAATCCTTTATGCTAACGGATCAGCAAACCTACGCAGAGGCGATGACTGACTGTTACTTATGCACAATGGATAAAGGGAAATTTGAAGAATTCATTAGAACGACGCCTGATGTTTCGATTAAATTGATTCAAATTTTATCAAATCGGTTGAAGGATACATATGACCTTAGTGAAAAAATCGCACTCGGAGATATCCGTTATCGAACCCTTTTCTGTTAATAAAAATGAGTGAAAAAAGAGGACAGCGTGAAAAAGAATGGCAATCAATTAAAATGAAATTCACCCATGAAGATATTGCCACAATGGTGGGATCCTCTCGCGAGTCGATTTCTCTTCTAATGAGCAAGTTGAAAAAAGAAGGATTACTAAAGAAAACAATCCTAGGGTATTCAATTAGAGTAGATGAAATAAAAAAAATCATTACTGATTAATTATTTGAATTATTTTCTCCTATCCAGCAGTGTGAAAAAGTGATAACCCACATGATGTAGTGTTAATGGGAAAATTAAAAAACCTTTCCAAGTCTATTGAGGAAAGAATCACCCCATAGACTTGGAAAGGTTGGTACTCAGGCTTTCGTAGGTTTATGGACGAGACGACTGAATACGGCAGCCAGAATGAGTGAGAAGCCTAAGTGGGTAACTAAACTCATTAGCTGAGCACTTGCAAACATTTCTCCTATCATTGATCCCATGCCCATCATCATTGGCATGATAAGTAGGGGACCCATTACCCAAATTATGACACCATGAAGAGCGCCAACTACATAATACCGGGAAGATAGGAGAGTCATAGCTCCAAATCCAAGTCCAAAAATCCAACTGATCATCATATGCATAGCCCATCCAATGACTAGACTTTCACTCCCTGCCATTGAGGAAATCATCATGATCATGCCCATCATCTGCATAACTAATCCGAATAACACCCCAGCTATTGTACTGGCGATTAATGATGCTTTTACAATCTTAGAATAACTTGAAATCATGGATGCTTGTTTAACAACTACCATTGTTATCACTCCTCTTTTTATAGTTTAAAACAATTGAATAATTAATAAAGTTAGCTATCTAACAATTCTGAAAGTATATAAAAAAAGGAGCAAATCTAATGATCGGCTTCTTTTAGTTTGGATTGGATTTCATGAAATATTTTTATTTTTGCAGAAATCTACTAGGTTTCCTTTATACAAAGGTGTGGCTAATTTACCAGTTCTGAAAATTGAGATACGTCATTAAATTTGATAAGCTACATTCATAGATTTAAAAAGTTTATTTCAGTTATTAGGTTAGCTATTTTGATAAGGAGAGATGATGAATGACTTACTGGAATACAAAGCTTGATATGCAAAAGTTACATCAAACATGGAAGAAAACGAATTTTACAAAGCATGTTGATGATTTATGGGGAAGTTTGCAGGTGCCCGGAGTTGAAAGAGATGAGATTCCTCCGTTGGATAATCCTCATTTTCAAAGTGTCTCTAAAGCATTGGAATCGCTACCACCTCGATCTGCGATGATTGTCGTACCCACAAAAAATGAAGTGAAGGCTTATCGTGTGGATGATGTGATGCTACACGAAATTGTCAATGATAAAGTGGATGGAGAGCCAATTGCTGTAACCTTTTGTCCTCTTTGTAATAGTGCGATTGTATTTAAGCGTGTGATAAATGGTCAAAATATACGTCTGGGTGTTAGTGGCATGCTCAGAAATTTTGATTTGGTTATGTGGGATGATGTTACTGAATCATGGTGGCAACAGTTCACTGGTCAAGCAATCTTGGGAGAATGGACAGGTAAGCAGCTTGAGGCCCTACCTAGTCAAATATTAAGTATCGAACAAGTTTCTGAGCAATATCCATCGAGCCAAGTTCTTTTAAAAACAGAGAACGATCCTCATCCGCCAGCTCACCAAACAGGTGATTTCAAAGAAAGAGGAGCAAGTATGGTTGATACGAGTAAAATATTTGCAACAACGATAAAAAATCAACCTGTAGCGATTAGTTATGAACGATTACGTAAGGAAAAAGTGATCAATTATAAAGTTAATGGTTTTCAAATCGTTGTTCTTTTTAATGAAGAAATTAGTGATATGGGGATTGAATCAGGAGAGAATAAGGGTCAGGCTCTCATGTATTCGTCTCGGAATAGGGAAAGGGATCTTCATTTTGAAAAGGCGACTCAGGAAACATACACTGATCAAGAAACAAATAGCACTTGGAACCTATTCGGAGAAGCAATATCTGGACCATTAAAAGGTGAAAATTTGGTCAAGCTTATCAGTTACCCACATTTTAAAAAGCCTTGGTTTGAGTTTTATCCAAACACATTGTTTTTAAGTTAGAAATCTAGTAATTGATTTCACAGTTGCAACTCAATTCGAACACTATTTAGTTTAACTAATATGTCCCAATAGAGCTGTTTTTAGTTATTAAATGTTCAACTTACTATGATAGTTTACAAAGTAAGTGCCGACTCTTGATTGAGTTCATTTCGCGTCTTTCTCAATAGGTTTGGTTATCTTCAATTGTTTTCTTGTTTATCTGGAGACAGTTTTAGTTTCAATATATATCCAATAATGATAACGACAATGATAGAAAGAGAAATGAAAATAAGACGACTTTGGTACTCGTTAATTTTTAAAAGGTCATGTCCTAGTAGCGTATAAGCAATGGTTCCTGGAATCATGCCGACTCCTGTTGCCAGTAAGAAGGTACGCAATCTCATACCACTTAATCCAGCAGCAAAGCTAATAGCATCAAAAATAAACTAACGGAACAAGCTTAGTAATTAATATGGTTATAAACCTGTGTTTTTTAATTAATCCATAAATCGTATGATACCATTTTCCTTCATAAAGTTTTCAACAAAGCGATCACCAAACCATTTTGCTAAATAAAAAGAAACTAATGCTCCAAGCATGGCCAATTTAGCCCATTTGTGGTTCGTCAAATTCAGTGGCAACGTACTCGAATCAATGATTTTTAACGGCATCGTGATTTTTGAGTACTTCGTTTTCCTGTGAATTTGAAGGACTAAATCTAAGAACAACAGTTGGAAGATGTCTGGGTTCATTCCGTTGAGTCGCCGTGACAGCTGAGACACGCTAATAGAATCCATCTTTGCGGTATTTTGAAGCTGATCATCAAAAAGACAATCGCTCAGAGCGTGAAGACTTTCTGTTTGGTGCAGTTGCCGCAAAAAGGAGTAATTTTAAGAAAGAATGGGTCGTAAGTTTTTTTGTGTAATGGTCTAATTTCATCGTTTTCACTTTTTCTTCAAGCAATTGAAGATTCATAGGTGAAAACCATTGTCCAAATGACGTTTTTCGTGTAATTTTGTCCATGAGTTGGTCCTTTTTTAATGGATTTGGACGGGTTACCACCTGACTTTATCCATTATAAAGGACTTTTTCTTTGCAAAAAATGAGATTATTGAACATTTTGAGTATTTTTATAACTGGAGTTAATTTAATGCAACACTAGTGATTTTATTTATATCTATGTGATGAAGTAAGTGAACTCAATTAGGTTGTCTTACACCAGATAATCAAGCATGTTCAAGTTAGTAAGAAGCAGAACAACCACTTGAGGTTCATTTGAAATTAATCAAAACATTACCATAAAAATGCTGCTGCTAGAGCTATCGCAGCAATAGAACTAAGCCCTATACCATATCCATATCCACCGTATCCACCACCACGTCCGTATCCACCATATCCACCATATCCACCACCACGTCCGTATCCACCATATCCTCCATATCCTCCACCACGTCCGTATCCTCCAAAGAATCCATAACCATAACCACCAAGATTTCCAGTTGGTCGAATCCAGACAGTATCTTTATTTATTCTGGTGATTTCACCCATATGAACCCTACCATCACGGCAAGTAATTCTCACGTTTTTCCCATGGTATCTACAGCACACATTATACAAATCAGAATGAGACATTTTTATCCTCCTTTCAAACGTATTTACATACAAGTATGTATGATTAACTTATGATGCAAATTATTTTTTGTAATAGACAAACGTCTAGAGACATGTATAGTAATTATGCATCCCGAACATATATTAATAGGCGTAGATAAATAAACTATAAAAGGGTGAGATACTTGTCAGTAATTCAAACACAAACATGGCTTTATGAATTTGTGAATAGATGTGAGGAGCAGATAGGAGGAAATTCACATTTTATTCAATGTGAAACTATATGTGTCCCGCTAGTAGAAGCGTTTCCAAAAATAAATCCCGAAGAATTACAATACGAACTTTTAAACCACGGATTATTTGATTCTATTGATTGGGTGACCTTAGGAAATACCGTAATAGAAATGGAATTACACAACATTTGGGGAATTGTTGATCATGAATATAAACTTATAAGAGATTTATGGAATGGTCCAAAGATTCCGATCTTTATATTCCCTGTAAAAAAAGTGAATGTTGAATTAATAGACCGATTTCCTACTAAAAGCGGGGTGGCATATAAAGGCGCATTATTTTTATTTTTGTCTGCGGAGGTACCAATAGAAGAAATTAAGGCATTATTAGCTCATGAATATAACCATGTTTGCCGACTAAACTATTTGGGTTTATCTCCTGAGAAAATCCCTCTAAAGGATTCGCTAATTATTGAGGGGCTAGGAGAGTATGCAGTTAAAGACTTATATGGTGAAAAGTGGCTAGCACCTTGGACAAATCTCTATTCATTTAACGACACTGCCGAAATATGGGCTAAATACTTTATACCGTCTTTGAATCTGGTTGGAATAGGAAACCATGGACATTTTTTATATGGGAATGACAGAAACCCTTTTCCTAAATGGATCGGCTATTATATTGGTTTTCAAATTGTTGATTCTTTCGAAAAAAAGAACGGTCCATTTAATAATTACGAATTATATTGTAAATCTTCTGAAGAACTAATTGCCGGTTCCAGCTATTACTTGTGAAATTAAGTTAAGTAGCACCTAAACGCACGAAAACCAATGAGTTGAGGATGTTGGTCAATAAAATTATTATGCTCATCCCATAAATCATAAAAATCAAGATTTATGTTTTCGGACTGATTAATATCGTTAATTTCATATGGAATCAGATCTACTGGGGCATTAATTATTTCAATTCTAGTAAATCCAGCTTGTTGAAGCTTCAATATCCATTCTTCTTCATTTAAAATTTCATTGATACCGTAAAGGCTAAAAACTTTTCTTTGTAATTCGTCTGACAGGCATTGTTCTGCAGTCATTTCAATCATGATCATACTTCCGTCACTTTTTAATACTCTTGCTAGCTCATCTACCGTTTTAGAAATATCAGGAAAAGCGATAACAGATTCAGCAATAATAAAATCGAAGGAATTATCCTCTAGATTCAAATTTTGTGCATCTCCTTCAATTATTTTGACTCGGGATTCCTTATTTTTAAATCGTTCTCTAGCTTTTTCTAACATAATTGGGTGATTATCTATCCCAGTAACTTGACACTCAAACCTTTGAGCTAAGAAAGCTGCTGTCTGACCAGTTCCTCATCCAATATCTAACACAGATTCAGGTTGAATGATTTCATCTTCCAATCTGGATCGAGTTAGAGCAAAACCACCAGGATGTGCTCCTCCAATTCCAAAATAAGCCAAAAAATATAAATATTCATTTAACATTTTCATCCTCCTATTGTTAGTGTTTTTCCACTAAAAACTATAATATGCTAGCAATTCAGATGTGTAACAGCATGGGGTATTTTATAAATTATGGCACTTGGGTCAGCTGCAGTAATTTGTGTACCCTGTTTGAATAAATATAGATCCTATATTATTCACACAAAAGAACAAAAAAGCGAGAAACTCTTATCACACTAAGAGACTCTCGCTTTTTTGTTTTCACTTATTAAGTGAAAAGAACCCTCCTTTTTGGTATGTTTTAATCACCACAAAAAAAACAAAAAAGGAGAGGATTCTATATGAAAAGTGTACAAGAAACGAGCTTGCAATTCAATAAAAGAGTAAAGATTAATTTTGATGGCGGTGATCTCTCTTCGGATTCCGGATTACTGCTGTACAAAGAATTTGATGAGAAGCTAGGTATTACGGAAATGATGAAAGAAAAAATCAACATCAAAGATTCTTCCTCCCATCACACTCATTTCAATCATGATGTCATCATGCAGAAAGTGTACCAGCATCTCGCCGGCCATCATACGGATAACGCAGCCGATGATCTTCAAGTGGAACCGACGATGCTTCGCATTTTTTCAAAAGAACGATTGGCATCCCAACCAACCATCTCCCGTCTAAATTCAAAAGTAGACGAAGAAACCGTTGATCAATTTCAACAGGCAATTCAATGCTTATTTGATCGTGTTCAACAGGTAAAGCCAAGTGACGGTTTTATCTTTGATATCGATTCTGCGAATTTCGAGACAACAGGAAATCAAGAGAACACTTCATATAACGCACATTCGGACGATGGGCTTTCATCCGTTGTTCTTATTTGATGGGCTAACTGGGGATTGTATCAAAGCTGTCCTCCGAAGTGGAAACGTGTATACCTCAAATGGCGTGATTGAATTTTTGGAGCCCGTTCTGATTCACTTTAAAGAACGATATCCTCACTGTCCCATTATCATTCGCGGAGATAGTGGTTTCGCGTCTCCAGGGTTATATGAATTGTGTGAAAAGTATGATGTACATTTTGTCATTCGCCTAAAGGCCAATGCAAAATTAATTGGGTTTGCCCAAGAATTAGAGGCTCAAGTTACAAAAAATCTCGGTATCACAGTTGAACCATGTGTCTTCTTTAAAGAAATAAACTATCAAGCAGCGTCTTGGCAGATCAAACGAAGGGTGATCATCAAGCTCGAAAAACCGGCAGGTGAACTCTTATTTACCTATACATTAATTGTGACGAGTCTTTCTGCCAATGCTAAAAATGTGGTAAAAACCTATCAAAATCGCGGAACGATGGAGAATTTTATAAAAGAAGGTAAAAATGGTTTTGCGTTTGATTGGTTAAGTAGTCATTCTCAAAAAACAAATGCCATCCGTCTCCAAATGGCCGTGTTAGCTTATAATTTCCATAATTGGTTCCGAAGAATGTGTTTGCCAAACAAAGTCCGCAATCAAACGATGGAAACCATACGCAGTCAACTCATTAAGATTGCAGGAAAAGTCATCCGCTCTGCTCGCTACATCACGTTCAAATTATGCAGTAGTTGCCTATACAAAGATGTATTCTGGCAAACGCTTCGGAATATACAAAACCTGCGAGTCAAAATAGAGTAAATGCATAAAAAGTAATCCAAATTTTAAAAAAATCCGACAGACCAAGGGAGAAGTCTGTCCATTTTTCGTACTCGAAGATAATTGGTATGAACTTTTACTAATTTTCCTGTGCAAAACAAAGAAAAATAAAAAATAAACCACAAAATGAATTCGGATATCAAGATCCCTTTACATTTTGTGGTTTATTTTTGGTGGAAAATTTGTCCCATGAATAATTTGGGATAGATAACAGTTATTGTGTTATTTCTCTTTTGTATATATAAGGAAGGTATATAGCCCTATCATTATCTAATATTGTTCACATTCTATTATGAGCAACAGGAGAGGGGGGAATAAGATGTCTGGATATGGTGGTGGATCAGCATTTGCGTTGATTGTTGTATTGTTTATCCTGCTAATCATTGTCGGAGCTGCTTTTGCTGGCGGTGGTTATGGTGGTGTAGGTTATTAGATGGCCAAAAAATAGTAGGACCCTGTAATGGTCCTACCATTTTTTATTCTATTAGCAATAAAATCAGAATGTGAAAATATATTAAATAGCTTTGTTTTCGTAAAATCAAATAACTATTTAACTGGAGTTCGAAATATCTACTATTTACTTTGTAAATAGTGAAATGAGTATATTAATTTCAATTATATTGACAGAAAACAGGGATGGCAATAGCTGTGAAAGTTGTTCATTTCTTTTGATTAGTAAAGTATTTACATATGCTCTTTTCTCGGCTTCGGAACATATAATTCTAGAAAAATGGGTGCATCATTTTCAGACACAAGTTGATTTCTCACTTCCTCGTATTTTTTAAAAGCTAAACGAATATGTTTAGGTATATTGAATTAATGCTATTGGAAGGAAGATATTTGTGAGTAATACCCCGTCAGACGAAATTAAGCGTATTGTAAGCATCTTGAAGAAAGATCAATCTGAGGTAGGAACTTGGGAATACCCTTTTGAAACAGGTATTACAACGGATGCCTATATGATTATTTTATTGCGCTCATTAACTATTGATGATGAAGAAGAATTAATAAAGGAGCTAGTCGATCGGATTTTGAGCAAACAAGAAGACAGTGGAGCTTGGAAGCTGTTTTATGATGAAGATGGTAATGTCTCTGCCACAATCGAAGCATATTACGCCCTTTTATATTCCGGCTATTGTTCTGACAAGGATGTGCGTATGCAAGCTGCAAGACAATTTATTTTTTCAAAAGGCGGAATAGATAAAAGTAGTTTACTAACAAAAATTATGCTTGCAATAACTGGACAAATTTCATGGTCAAAAATGTTCACTATGCCCACAGAATTTGTTTTACTACCATTGTCATTTCCGTTAAACTTTTTTGACTTCTCTGTCTTTGGAAGGGCGAATATCGCGCCACTCATGATTCTCGCTGATAAGAAATACACAATAAAAACAAATAAAAGTCCAAATATTTCAGATTTATATATTTCAAAACACACTCGGTGGGACGAAGAATATTTATCTTGGGTCCTCTCAAATGAATGGAGTCCTTTTCTTTCATCGATTCAAAGAAAAGTGGAGGACCTAATTGGTTTACCAAAGCAAATTCAGGAACTTGCGGTAGAAAAGACAAAACAGTATATGCTGGAACGAATTGAACCGGATGGTACCTTATACAGTTATTTCACTTCGACATTTTTACTAATTTTCGCCCTGCTTTCCCTTGGATATAAGAAAGACCATCCCACTATCATTCATGCGGTAAACGGATTAAAGGCAATGAAATGCCAAGTTGACGGCAAGACGCATATGCAATTCACTACAGCAACGATATGGAATACAGCTTTAATTAGTTATGCCATGCAAGAAGCTGGCGTCTCAGAATTAGATCCTGTAATTAAAAAAGCAAATCGATTTTTATTAACACGACAGCATTATAAATTTGGGGACTGGGTCATACATAGTCCGCAGAGTCTTCCAGGGGGATGGGGCTTCTCAAATATCAATACAATGAACCCAGATATTGATGATACTACTGCATCCTTAAGGGCTATCTGTAAAACAGTCGATATAAATACCAACGTTCATACGTCTTGGGACAGAGGAATCAAGTGGGTATTTTCAATGCAAAATGATGATGGAGGATGGCCATCATTCGAAAAAGATGTAAATAAAAGCATTCTGTCTATGATTCCAATTGAAGATGCTGAATATTTACTTGCAGATCCATCGAGTGCAGATTTAACAGGAAGAACATTGGAGTTTTTCGGGAATTTTACTAACTTAAAGATGAGCCATGTCTCTATAAAGTTAGGTGTAAATTGGTTATTGGATCATCAAGAACCGAATGGATCGTGGTATGGCAGATGGGGCATATGTTACATTTATGGCTCTTGGGCTGCTATAACCGGACTTGTTGCGGCAGGAATATCACAGGACCATCCTTCCATTCTAAAATCACTCAAATGGCTACGTGATATCCAAAATCCGGATGGGGGATGGGGAGAGTCTTGTAAAAGTGATAAAATGAAAACCTACGTTTCGTTAGGAGCCAGTACATTAACTCATACTGCCTGGGCATTGGATGCGCTGATTGCAGCAGAAGAAAAAGTTACTCCGGAAATAGTAAGAGGAATCAATTATATTTTAGAAAATAATGATAAAGAGGATTGGACAACAGCTTATCCAAAAGGTCAGGGAATGGCTGGTAGTTTCTATATTCATTATCATAGTTATAGATATATTTTTCCTCTGATTGCACTTGCGCATTATCAAAAAAAATTCGCAAATGATAGCCATACGGAAAAATCATAGGTCAAATTGAATATTAACTTATCAGATTGAATTTTTGAGGGACCAATCAAAAAAGAGCCTTAGTGGCTCCTATACATTCCTAATTGAATTTAATTTTTACGTAGACTATCAATACCCAAGTTTATTATGGTCTTCGCTATAACCTCATAACCCCTGTCATTTGGATGGACTCTATCAAAAGATAAGTATTCCTGTTCATGAGATAAAAAAGCGTTGTAAATATCTGCAACCCTTACACTTGAATATTTTTCGGACTTTTTGATATGAAGATTAAATATCTCCACCCATTTAGTAGCTAATGGAAACTCCGGGAAGGGATTGTATAGGTTCGGGATTCTTATTATAAAATGATGGTCACAATCTTTTTTTATTTCATTTATTTTTCTCAACATTTTTGAATAATTGGTTTGACAAGACGCTAGTGCTTCCAAAAACACGTCTTCATCGCCTTCATATTGGAATTTTCTGGTAGCGCTAATTAAGTCATTCCCTCCGGCAGTAATAGTGAGTATTTCTGACTCTTTAATATTCTTCTGGATATAAACATTTTCAAGTTCTTTTAATACATCTCCTGTCTCAAATCCTGGGCGAGCGAATACAAATAAAGAAATTTGTTGTTCAACCTCACATTCAATATACCTTTTATATCTCTGAACAAACCCCGGTGCAAATAACGAAGAACCTATTCCTACCGACAATGAATCCCCTAAAGCCACATATGAAAAAGTCATTAGATTTCCCACCTTTAGAATTAATAGTCACCTTATATATCTATTCCAAAGTTTTGTTGATGTTCCGACATGTAAAAAGCAATTTATATTGCACGTCAATAGAGTCAAAAAAAGACGATGAACTCTAAGTTAAGAGAAAATCGTCTAAGCGTTCTATAATTGATGAAGTGCAATAGGGATTACTATGAAAATAAAGATTCTTAATCAACTTTGATTGTCGTGCTTGTTTTATTCAAGTGTCTTTTTATGATCGACACCATTAATAGGATCATCCCTAAGCGAATTTCTATATCAGCAAAATTAAAAATAGCTGGCCACCATCGAAATGAGATGAAGTCGATGACATAGCCTAATAAAAACCGGTCATAAAGATTACCTAACCCCCCAGCAATTATTAGCGAGAAGCTTAATTTCTCGATAAATGAAGTTGGTTTAAACGTCCACTTAAAGTAGATTACTAACACAATAACTAGTACCTGCAAAATAATAATGAATGTAGTATGTCCGGCTCCAAGACCAAAACTCATTCCTGTATTATGAATTAATGTCCATTGTAACCATTCAGGTATTACTATAATTGTTTCATTAATAGATAATCTATGTTCGAAAAAACGTTTTGTACTAATATCAATAAAAAAGAAAAAAACAGTGAAAAACGTAAAGATATGCTTCATTTTGTCCCATGTCCCATCCTGTGATTTCAGACTTTAAGCGTCTCGTAATCCAAAAATCCCATTGATTATCATATGCATGACTCAACCAAGGGCGAGACTCGCTTCAAATCGAATTTTCATTAAAGTATAAATTGAATTTAAAGAAGTAAAAGTAATCTATCATACAATTCGAGAAATAAAAAGAAGTCGATAGTTATCGACTTCTTTTTAAAGAGATATGAAAGTATAAGATTTACATGGAGAATAGATCTTGTCCCATCTTTATATTATGCTTTCTCCCAAGTGGCTTCAATTGGAATGCCAGCAGCTTTAAACATTGTGAATACTGGGCATCTAGCATCCACTTTTTCTTTTAGTTCATCAATGCGTTCTTGAGTTTCGTCTGTTTTTACTTTTGCGTAAACAGAGACCTGATTAAAAAAAGGTTGTACATCTGCTTGTCCCATTAGACCTCTTGGATCTAATTCGCCTTTCATATCAAATTCAATTCCTTGAAGATTGAACTTCATTTCTTTTGCGACCAGATTTGCAATCACATTTTCACAACCAGCAAGTGAAGCAAGAAGATTGGATATAGGATCAGGTCCTAGATCCGTTCCGCCCATATTTGCTGGCTCGTCAATCGTAATGGCATGTTTATTTATTTTAAGTTCTGATTTCATCTTGTTTGATGTTCCTGTTACTTGAAACTTCATCATATTAGTCAATGTTATTTCCTCCTTTAATTGAGTAAGAACTAACTATAACCGATTTCATCTAATAAGAACGTTAGCTAGCTTACATATGATAAAACACACTTTTTTAACAAATAACAAAATCACTGTACTTCATTGTTATACCACTTTTAATTTCCAAAATACGTTTCAAAGTTGTTGATTTCACTTTATCTTAGAGGAGTACCTCTTCATTATGGTAATGGTATTCATTAAATTCACTGTTCAACTATTCTAAAGAATGAGGTGTTTTCTCAATTCTTTAATACATTGTCTCAAGAATGAAGAAGGTACAAAGCTTATTGGAATGATTCAAATTTTTTTAAGGTGCGAAAGTTGAGCAGTTATTTCCTTTTTTGTCCTTTAGAAGATGTGATGTAGATTAAATTGTAGAATGGTCACAATACCTTCCAATCTTTTCATTTTCTATGACTTGCACCATACCGTATTCCAATAAATTCTGCCAATTCTTTATTTAACGTTACAAGGTCTTCGTGGTTAAGCTCATTTGTTGATTTTTTCCCAATTACTTGGACAGCCGACTTCATTTCTTCTGAACATGATAACAAGAAATTAGCTAAATGTGTGGCACCTTTCTCAACGTCAAAATCATCTTTAAGTTTTCCGTCATAAAGGGCCAATTGAGGTGGTGGATATTCTGGAAGAGCTTTGGTCATTTGACTTTGTAGCGTAGCCATTAAGGCAATGGAGCCGATATAGACAGCATCTGCACCAATTGCTAAAGCCTTTAGAAAATGACCTGGTGTGGTCATTCCGCCTGAGACGATTATCTGATATTTATTTTTCAAGCCTTTTTCTTCTAACCAATGGCACGTTCTTACTAGAGTGTGCAGTGTCGGCAGTCCTATGTCATCCTCTAAAGTTGGTGGTGAACCAGCTGTCCCACCTTCTGAACCGTCTATCGTAATAAAATCTACATCTGTTTTCGAAATAACTTCCAAATCATATTCAATAAAATCAGATCCAGCTATTTTTACACCAACGGGCACATCATGGCTATTTTTTATTCGATTGATTAATTTGACAATATCATCACTCGACTGAACATTAGGAAAACGTGACATAATGGTAGATCCTTCATCTTCATTTAGATCCCAAGTCTCTCTTAAATGGTCTCCAATTTTTTCGCTCTTTGTTTCAATCTCTGCAGCGCCTCCCCAGGCACCTTGCCCGAGTTGGATTTCAATTGCATCTAAGTGATGTAAGTCCTCTTCCTTCATTCTCATAGCTCGATTGTATTGACCAATTAAAAGTTTCGCGCTGTCTCTTTCTTCGGTTGTTAGTCCTGTCTCTCCCGTGTTTGTTGATGTTCCTGCAATGGTCGTTCCTTTTGCGATGGCTACTTTCATTTCGAGGCTTAAAGAGCCACCATAAGACATTCCTGTCAACATGATTGGCATATCCAATTTAAGGGGTTTTTTTGCATTGGGACCAATGACCGTTTTCGTGCTAATCTCACTCTTACTAGCTGTAGGAAGATGAAATAATTGTCGAGGGTTCAACAAAATTTCTTCCCATGGAGATAAGACTACAGGACTTCCAATCGGTCTTTTAAGTTCCTGTCCGGATTGAGCTCGCATGCCAGCTTCCATAATAGCCCGTGGAGTCAGCTTCCCAGCAATAGTTGTCATGAGGAAGGGGTTTTCCGAATATTTACTTGTCAGCATATTTTTCATCGCGGCATCCATAGAAGGACCCATCATCCATAGCATCATTTTATCGAGCATAATCTCACTCCTTTTTTAAAATTCATAGTACTATACTATCTTTACCAAGTTGTGGATTTTTAATCCTGAATTCAGTTATTCAGGATTAATTAACTCATCTTTTATGAGGATTGCCTATTCAGTTTATTGCTCTCCGAGCGGTCATCTCATTTATATGGAATCCACGGTTTCTGTAAAAGAAAAGAAAAATGTTTTCTTTTCGTTATCCAGATTTTTAAAATGAAGTTAACATTTTTGTAGAGCTGGGGTAATGCCCTTGCCTATTTGTTTTACATACATATTTTAAAATTGGAGAGATATACATTTCAACTGTTTATTTAAGTTAAAGCTAATAATTTGGTAATTTTTACCAACGTCTTGTTTACTCTTCTATTCCACACGCACTATGGTTTCCTAATTGATTTCTTTAACCACCGACATAAACTCGGTCAAATTATTCGTAATCTATATAGCCACAAATAATTGAGAATTGGATGAAGACTTCATATAGAATGTTGTAGTTAATATTTTTGCGATACTAATAAATTTTACGGCCTTTACATGGTCATCAATCAATGAAAAATTTATCATTGAAATCCAATGAGTGAATGTAAGAACTAGAATGATTATCGCTGAGGTGGTTATTTATGTACCTAGTCTCACTTTTTTATATCCTCTTAATTTTTGTATGTATAAACGAAGGTATCATTCACCAAGAGAAAAAACCTCTTTGTATTGCACACAGGGGAGCATCTGCCTTTGCTCCTGAAAATACATTTGCAGCCTTTGATAAGGCTGTTCAATTAAAGGCGGATTATATTGAGCTGGATATTCAAATGTCAAAAGACAAAAAAATTGTAGTGATACACGATACAGACGTTAATCGAACTACTAACAGTAAAGGATTTGTAAAAGATTTTACAATTCAAGAATTGAAAACCTTCTTGCTACATAATTGACTTCTCCTGCTCGAGGAAGCGTTTTAGATGGAACACATCCAATATTTACACATGTTCCACCCACCGTTCCGCGCTCAATCATGGCTACTTTTGCACAGTATTCCACAGCTTTTATAGCAGCTGGAAAAGCAGCGCCACCAGAACCAATAATGAGTAGGTCATAATCCTCTTCATCACCCGACGTTACCTCCGTATTTGATTAGACTTCTTTTACTTCACCCGGTTGATAGTTCGCATAACACGTCTAAGCCGATAAAAATAAGCAAAATAGGGGTAGCACAGCATAAAAGCAAAACAACTGTACCAATAATTCCAGTATTGAACATTTTATTATTCTTCATGTATATCTCCATTCTAGGATTCAATCAGGGTTTCAATAATTCGATCAGTAGTGATAGCATCAAATGCATCTGCGATTGATAGGATTCTAGCTTCAAGTGGAATTTCATCTCCTTTAAATCCTGAAGGATATCCTTTCCCGTCATATCTTTCATGATGGTGTCTGATTATCCTCGTTCGACAAATGGGGTTTCGTGATTTGATCTCCGGTTTCAGTATGAATATTCATAATTGGCTGTAGGGCATACATAAACAGGTTTTATTTTTAATAAATGAGTCATACTGTACAAAAAGTACAACCATACTTTGCCACTATGGAAAGTACAACAGCGTCAGGAATTAAAGACTCTGTACTTGTAAATGAGAATGGATTTTCTTAAGAAAACTTGAATATATCCCTCGATTAAACCTGTCCTATTATCTACATAAACACTAAATTAGTGTAAGAACGTATATTTTCCATTGTTAAGGCTACCATATAAAGGAACAAAATTATTTGTGGTTATCAGGAGGAAACTAAATGCCATTAAATGTTGCCCAAAAATTAATTAAAGCCCATTTAGTATCTGGTGAAATGAATCAAGGCAATGAAATTGGTTTGAAAATTGACCAAACTTTAACTCAAGATGCTACGGGAACAATGGTTATGCTAGAACTCGAAGCAATGGGATTAGAACGTGCGAAAACAGAAGTATCAGCTCAATATGTTGACCATAATGTAATTCAAGTTGACCATAAAAACCCGGATGATCATCTTTTTTTGCAAAGTGCAACACGACGTTTCGGATTATACTATAGTCGTCCAGGGAATGGTGTGAGCCATCCTGTTCATATGCAAAGACTTGCTAAGCCGGGTAAAACATTACTTGGATCAGATAGTCACACATGTGCTAATGGATGTATGGGAATGCTTGCCATGGGGGCTGGTGGTATTGATGTAGCCATGGCTATTGCAGGTGAACCTTTTTACGTAAAAATGCCTCAGATTTGGGGAATTAAGTTAACAGGGAAATTAGCTGATTGGGTCAGTGCCAAGGACGTCATTTTAGAGTTATTACGTAGACATGATGTAAAAGGCGGCGTAGGTAAAATCATAGAGTATTATGGTCCAGGCCTTGAAAATTTAAGTGCGATGGATCGCCATGTGATTGCAAACATGGGAGCCGAGTTAGGTGCTACTACATCTGTTTTTCCTTCTGACGGCGAAATTAGACGCTTCTTAAAGGAACAAGAAAGAGAAGATGACTGGTTGGAAATCCTTGCCGATAAAGGAGCAACATATGATATAGATGAGGAAATTAACTTATCTGAAGTAGTCCCACTTATTGCAAAACCATCTAGTCCCGGAAATGTAGTACCTGTGTCATCGATTGCGGGTACACCAATTTACCAATCGTATATTGGGTCATCAGCCAATCCAGGATATCGTGATTTTGCGATTGTTGCTCAAATTGTGAATGGAAAACAAATAGCAGATGATATTTCTTTCGATATTAATCCAACCTCGAGACAATTATTAACCGATTTGGTTCAAGAGGGTCATATCGCTAGTTTACTTCAGTCAGGAGCTCGTTTGCACCAAGCGGGTTGTAATGGATGTATCGGAATGGGACAAGCACCAGCAACAGGTCGCAACAGTTTACGGACAACTCCACGTAATTTTCCTGGGCGTTCAGGAACGAAAGAAGACAGCGTTTATTTATGCAGTCCTGAAACAGCAGCAGTCTCAGCATTAACAGGAAAAATAACAGATCCTAGAACAATGGATTTTAAATATCCAAAAGTAAAAGATCCTAAGAAACCAACCATTGACGTCAATTTATTAGAAGAACCATTGCCGTTAGAAAAGGCTAGGACATTCGAATTGCACAAAGGGCCAAATATCTCATCAATCCCACAAATGGACGAAATGCCTGATCATTTAGTCATTCCAGTGTTACTGAAAATGGGTGATAATATTTCCACCGATGAAATCCTTGCAGGTGGTGCACGTGTCCTACCATTCAGAAGTAACATTCCTGAAATCAGTAAATTCGCTTTCGAAATTATTGATAAAACCTACTATAAGCGCGGGATGGAAAGTGTGAGTCAAGGAGGTCATGCAATAGTTGGCGGGTTCAATTATGGACAAGGCTCAAGTCGTGAACATGCTGCTCTAGCACCAAGACATCTAGGATTACGTGTGGCTCTAGTAAAAGACTTTGCCCGAATTCATTGGCAAAACTTAATTAACTTTGGCGTATTGCCGGTCACATTTGTTAATGTAGATGATTACGATAAAATCAGCAATGGAGACGTTCTTGAGATATCAAATTTAAGATATAACCTAAATCAAGGAAGAGAGTTTCCAATTACGATTAAAGGAAAAAATCATTTAATTCGTGTGCAACATGCTTTATCTGAACGACATTTAGAGATTGTATTAAAAGGCGGATTAATTAACTGGATAAGAGACAAGCAAAAGAATGTCACAAATTTATAAAAACATAAGAGAGGAGGGTGACTAATGGATAGAGAAAACACATGTATAGCTTGTGAAGGAACTGGCATGTTAGCTGATGATGAAGGATGGCAATACCGATGTAGCGTGTGCAGTGGAACAGGGGAATTTCATATTGGGGCCACTAAACCTACTAAAGTGATGTCTGTGGACGAAAATAACCGTTTATTAGATTGAATTCTAGATAACTGGAGCGGGAAGTAGAGTACTGCATATTTGCCACAAAGGAGAATTTTATGGCTAACAAAACTAAAAAATCAAAGAGCCATGCAGAATATGCTAACCGCTCCGAATATTCAGGCCGGAATCTTTTAGGAGGTTTACTATTTGGTCTTGGTTTTGCTGCTTTTGTAGATGAAACAGTTTTTCACCAACTGCTTCATTGGCATCATTTTTACGACAAGTCCACGACTGATATAGGATTGGTCTCTGATGGTTTATTCCATGCGTTCAGTTGGTTTGCCACTATTGGATCTGCATTTTTGTTAGCAGACCTTCATCGTAGGAATGCGTTTTGGCTTAAAAGATGGGTGGGGGGCGTGTTTCTAGGGGCAGGAGCATTCCAGTTATATGACGGAACGGTCCAGCACAAGCTCATGGAGTTGCATCAAATTCGATATAATGTCAATATCATGCCCTATGACGTGATATGGAATCTATCAGCCTTTGCGATGATTGTGATTGGCTACATTCTTCTAGTGAATAATTCATCCTACCAAATAGGCATGAAAGGCTCCGATGCAAATGAATAATCACAATCATAACAACACTGAAGTGATTAGCCAATTCGTCTTTGCTATGCCTATTGTAATGGCATTAGGTTTTTATATATTTGCTGTTATACTTTCAGGTCGTCGCTACATAAAACAGTGGCCAAAATATCGCATTGCTTTTTGGTTTCTCGGCATACTTTGTGCTACCGCTGCAGTCATCGGACCCTTAGCGGAACGTGCGCACGACAATTTCGCTGCGCATATGGTCAGTCATTTACTCCTTGGGATGCTTGCTCCACTTCTTATGGTTTTTGCTGCACCCATGACGCTTATACTACGAACGCTTCGTGTAACTCACGCAAGACGTCTTTATCGTTTACTAAGAAGTTTGCCAGTACGTATTCTTAGCCACCCCATCTTCGCATTAACCATTAATGTTGGAGGACTATGGATATTATATACGACAAACTTATTCATGGTGATGCAGCAAAACATGTTTCTACATATACTAATTCACACTCATGTATTCATCGCAGGATACCTTTTCACTATGTCCATCATCTATATTGATCCGATACCACATCGAACGAGCTTTTACTTCCGTGCAATCATACTACTAGTTGCTTTATCCACACACGGAATCTTGTCTAAGTACATTTATGCGCATCCGCCAAACGGGGTATCCACTGCACAGGCTGAAACAGGTGGAATGCTCATGTATTACGGTGGAGACGCCATTGAAGCTGTGCTAATAATTACCCTTTGTTATCAATGGTTTAAAGCCACCCGACCACGAATCTCGGGTATCAATCCTTCAACACAACCAAGTTTAAACACTGATATTACTTTATAGTGACATGTAAACACCCTCTCCAATTTGAAGATGGCACTGAAAAAGTCCTCAAAAGAATTTTAAAGCGAGTAAGTTAACGACATATTGTTCACTTATTCGCTTTTTATATGGAACCCGTT
>NZ_ALJG01000343.1 GCF_000286315.1 Paenisporosarcina sp. TG20
TTCCCACTGGAGTCGCCGCCTTGCGCTACAATCAAACGATACCTGTCTAAAATTAACGGATAACAATTAAATGTTCGTGATTATTATCTAATTGAGGAGTTATGAAATTGACTCAATTAAATGCATATGACAGAATAACTACTCTTTTGTCTGAAAGGGGAATTAAATAAGAAGAAATCAAACAAGAAATTATTTCAATTTAAGACAAGAAGTTGCTTTATACCTAATCAATACCTAAAATAGAGGATAGAAGAAAGTCCCTGGATCTTAATGAATGGAGGTGGCAAGATGAAGCTAAATATGGAGCAAAGAAGGATTGTAGAACTCGAACCAAATGGTCATATGATGATTAAGGGGGTAGCAGGGTCAGGCAAGACGACTGTGGCGATTAGGCGAATTTCTTTTTTGCAAGATCATTATAGTCATGAAGAAGACGATTCGATTCTTCTCGTTACTTACAATAAAACATTATTGCAGTACATAAAATATCAATACCATAAATTTGCTGATGAAGAACAGGAACAATATGAACTATTATTTTCGAAAGATAGTGAGGTTGAAATTGTAACGATTGATAGCCTCATGTATAAATATTTCATGAAGCAGATGCGACGTATGAACCTTTCATTAAAACCCTCCAATAACCATTTGGACCATAAGGTAATGGTAAAGGCAATCCATAGTATGCAAAAGAGATACCCGAAAAGTAAAATATTATCTCCAAAAAACAGTCTCTTCTTATTAGATGAAGTAACCTGGATCAATGCTTGTCAAATAGAAGATGTGGATACTTATCAACAAATAGATCGGATAGGACGAGCAACTGGTGGGAGTGGCTCACCTCAAAAACTATTGAAAAATTCTGACCTTCGTGCAGCTATCTTTGAATTAATGGAAACATTTAACGCCATGCTTGCTGACGAAGGTTATGTAACTTTCAAACTAATGAATTCAATGGCTCTGCAGGAAGCCCAACAAATGAATCATGGAAAGTACACGCATGTAATCATAGATGAGAGTCAAGATTTGACGAAAGTACAACTTGAATTTTTAAAATGTATTTATCAGGAAAAACCTTATTCATCAATACTGTTTGTTGCTGATAACACACAGAGTATTTATTCGCAATCATGGCTAGGAAAAGGAAGACCCTACACATCAATTGGCTACGATATGAGTGGGAAATCAAGAGTGCTTAGTAAAAATTATCGCACGACAACTGAAATTTCACAGGCAGCCTACCAGCTCATAGAAAACGATTCTACCATTAATGCGAATTTAGACTTTGTAAAGCCTTCATTAATCGATCGACATGGTCATCCACCTATTTATCGTTTTTTCACTTCAAGCCAAGATCAAATTAATTTTTTATTAAAAGAGATTAACATTCTTACAAATGATTATCAATATTCTGAAATATGTGTGGTGGCAAAAGAAAAAAGAATTATTGAGAGTGCGAGCCAAGTATTGGAAAGTGGAGGAATTCCATGTGAAATTCTTCAGTTTTCAGAAGCGAACTTCGAGTCGGATAAAGTGAAATTGGTGACCATGCATTCAATAAAAGGATTGGAATTCAAAGTTATCTTTTTGATTGATTTGAATGACGGTGTTATCCCAAATACGCGACTTTATGATTTGGATGATGAAGAAACGATGGATTCGGAAGAGCGTAAATTATTGTATGTAGGGATGACCCGAGCAAATGAATTGTTATACATGTCTACAGTTAGAAAACCGTCTAAATTTATTAAGGAAATGAACATGCAATACCTTCGGATGAAACGAGATAGCTTAATGCGACCATTCCAATCAATCGGAATCCAAGATTATCAGCTTAAAGACCAGGTGCAAGATCTTAATTCAAAAGAAGAAGTAGTTCGCCAATGGATGCTACGTGAGCTTCGTCAAACTTATGGATATCCACTCGAACTTTTAGAACTGGAGTTTCCAGTTCAACAGTTTTCGACAAAGGGTTATATTGATATTGCTGTGCAAATCTTTAAGAACGGAGAAATGGTTCCCTATATCTTCGCTGAAGTGAAACAGTTCGGAAGTGGAATTCAAGATGCTACCCAACAATTGAAATCGTATCTAGAAGCAAATCAACGCGTTCGTTATGGAATCGCCACTGATGGTCTTGAGGTGATTTGTATGGATCGATCTGGTGAAATTTTGAATGACCTGCCGAAATGCCAACCACAATTTTTACCTGAAACAAAAAATAGAAGAATGTATTCAAATTTTAAAAACAATAAAAAGTATAGCGTTGCCACAGAATTAGACAATGAAGAAATGGTTGAAATTACAGACCTAGAGTCAGGTTTGTTTGTGGACTATGAAACGAAATGCAAGATTCCTCTTATTGGTAATGTGGCAGCTGGCGTACCGATTTCTGTGAATATCGACTATGATTCTTCACTTACATTACCTAAGGAATGGGTTGTATCCGAAATAAACTCATTCGCACTCATTGTAACAGGGGATAGTATGAAGGATGCAGGAATTGACAAAGGGGATGTCGTCATCGTCAATCGTCAGCAATCTGCAACAAATGGGGATATTGTCATTGCCATCATTGACGAAGAGGCGACTATGAAGAAATTTGTGCCAATGGGTGACTCCATCCTGCTCCTTTCCGAGAACCCGAAATATGAACCAATTCAAATGAAGAAAGAAGATGTGTTGATTAATGGAAAGGTTATTGGGGTTATGAAAAATCAATAAATATCAATTACCAAAACTAAAGCTGGATATTTGATATATCTAAATGGTAAAGATCATATAACTGAAATAATAGTAGTCTTTCCAACACGAAAAGGATGCCGACTAACGACTACATCAAATGATAGTAGAAATAATTCGGAGCTGGTAATGTAGGCAAGGTTAGGCATCATGTAACCCAGTAACATATGACCGTGATCTGTAAAATCTAGAAGTAGATGATACGCTACTCGACACAAGAAGTGTGGAATATATAAAAAGTCCTAAGATCAGTAAATAAAAGTTTAAATAACTC
This sequence comes from Paenisporosarcina sp. TG20, assembly GCF_000286315.1. Classification (GTDB taxonomy): domain Bacteria; phylum Bacillota; class Bacilli; order Bacillales_A; family Planococcaceae; genus Paenisporosarcina. The sequence continues at coordinate 3,017 of NZ_ALJG01000343.1, forward strand.
GGTATATAGCGTTATAAAAACATCATACTAACAAACAAATTAGCATTGCTTTTTGCAATGCTTTTTCCGTGGAATTTATAATTGAGTATTAATAAAAGGAATTTAATCAATAATATGGTAATGTAGTAAATAAGTATAATTTTTAATCTTACTATTGAACTTATAAGATTGATTGCTAAATTTATGCGAAATGTTCCAAGGAGGTAATGAATGATGGCAATTTTATTGAGTATTATATTTGGGTTGTCGCTTTTGTTTTTAGTCATTACTTTGTTTTATACGATAATTGTTCGGAGTTGGAAAAGTTATTTAGGTTTAGGTATTGTTTCAATACCATTATCTTTATATTTTTATTCTGGAGAACCACCTGTACAGTTTGTGGGGCTTTTTTCCATAGTTTGTTTTGCTATCTCTTTATTAATGCTTTTGCGAAAAAAAATAAAGACAAAGACTTTTGTTTAAAAATAGATGCTTTATAGGATCTTCTCCAACTATCAAATGCATTACTTTAAATATGGTCATGCCCTTTTTTCTTCAAGTTAATACATTAACAAGTACCAGTTTTTATGCATGAAATATATTGTTTATCAACAGATAACGTGCTTTATCATTGTAAAAAGTCCGGATTAGATTGTCGAATCTTAAATTATATGCGAGAATAACTACTAATTACAATCAATTTCAAGGGGCATTAAAATGAAAAACAACATAGATTTTTTTCGAAAAATACCGTTTATCTATCTAATAGTAGGTCCCATTTGGGTTTTTGGCACAGATTACTTGTTAAGTGTATCTGATTTTTCTGCAGAGCTACTATTCTTCCTGGAAACCGTTAAAGGTTTATTATTTGTTTTCATCACAGCTACACTGTTATTTTTTCTATTAAAGAGTTTAAGCCATTCAAAACAAATTGAAGAAGAAAAAGAGAAGCTTACATTGTTAATTGATACGATGCCTGACTTTGTATCATTTAAAGATGGAGAAGGAAAGTGGCTTCAATTGAACAAATTTGGTGCGCAGTTATTCGAATTAGAAAACGTCGATTACCAAGGGAAGACAGACGAAGAAGTAGCAAAATATACAGACTTTTATCACGATGCTTTGATTTACTGTATAGATACAGATGAAGAGGCCTGGAAGGAAGGAAAGGTAAGTCGTTGTGAGGAAATTATTCCTTTAAGAGATGGTTCAAACAAAATATTTGATACATTCAAAGTTCCTATTTTTAATAAAGATGGTTCTAGAAATGCTTTATTAGTAATCGGTAGGGATATTACCGATTTAAAAGAAACAGAAAGTATGTTAAGACAATCAGAAAAAATGGCTGTCTTAGGAGAACTAGCTGCAGGTATTGCGCACGAAATACGAAACCCTCTTACAACGATTAAAGGATTTATGCAAATGCATCAAGAGAAAACAATTAGAATTGAGGATCATATTGATGTGCTAGTGGATGAAATTGATCGAATTAATAGCATTTGTACGGAACTATTACTGGTTGCAAAGCCAACCGATATCATTTTTTCTACCAAAAACATAAACACGATTGTGAAAGAAGTCGTTCAATTGTTATCAACAGAAGTTACCCTACTAAATACACAGTTAAACGTTATAGAACTCAATCAATTCAATGCATACTGTAATGATAGTCAATTAAAACAGGTATTTATCAATATACTTAAGAATGCATTGGAAGCCATCTCTACAAATGGTGAAATCACTATTACACTCTATGATAAAAATGAGGATTACTTTGCTGTTAAGTTTGAGGATAATGGATGCGGAATTGAAGAAACCCGTTTAGAACGCATTGGTGAACCTTTCTATAGCGTAAAAGAAAAAGGAATTGGACTCGGAATGACCGTAAGCTTTCGCATAATAGAAACACACAAAGGTTCTATCCAAATCACAAGCCAAGTGGATGTAGGAACTAGCGTCGAAGTATTATTGCCGAAGTTGAAAGTTTAGTAGTGCTAGCTATTGTCATACACTATAGCTAGAACTTAAAGACACGACATCTATCTTCCAACCGAAGAACTGCAAGAGAAATATGAAATGTGTAAAAGGCCTTTGGGATGTATCCAAAGGCCCTTTTCCTTTACTGTAACTGTAGAAGAAGGCATGAAAAGCAATATTGTCTTTTCCAAGTTCAAGAATTGCTGAAGGTCATAATCATAGTCTAGCCCCCAATTCGCTACTGGAATGAGGTTCTACTATACTGAAAGTAAGTACCTGTTTATCCGAGGTAATTGAGTGGCTTTTAAACATGATAGTGAGCTACTAATGGAAGGAGATAATTAAATGAATGATGTTTTTAGAAAAACTTCAGGAGAAGTCTTAAAGACTTTGGATGTAACAGAAGCGGGTTTGAATACAGAAGATGTTCACAAACGGCGGGAGCAGCACGGCTATAACGAATTGGAAGAAGGAAAGCGAAAGAATGGTTTCCAAGTGTTTGTTGAGCAACTGAAAGACTTTCTGGTTATCATCTTACTTGCTGCGGCCCTTATTTCTGCTTTTTTAGGTGAAATTGAAAATACCATTGTTATCATGATTGTCGTAATCCTAAATGCCATTCTCGGAACGGTCCAGCATGTAAAGGCGGAGCAAAGTTTAAACAGCTTAAAGGCTCTTTCCTCTCCGTCAGCTAAAGTATTGCGCAATGGGACAAAAGAGGAAGTTCCTTCAAGGGATATCGTTGTTGGGGATATTCTCTATCTTGACCCAGGTGATTTGGTTAGTGCTGATGGAAGACTACTTGAAAACTATAGCCTTCAGATCAATGAAAGCTCATTAACAGGTGAATCACTTAGTTCCTTAAAAGACATTGAGCCAATTAATGAAGATGACGTGTCGATTGGCGATAAAAAGAATATGGTATTCTCGGGAAGCTTCGTTACATATGGCAGAGGCGTTGTCGTTGTAACCAGCACCGGAATGAAAACTGAGATTGGCAAGATCGCCAATTTGCTAGAATCGGCTAAAGACAAAAAGACACCACTTCAAACGAGTCTTGATACATTCGGAAAATATTTAGCGCTCATCATTATTGTGATTGCCGTGTTAATATTTACGGTCGATTTAGTCAGAGGAAACGATGTTGTTGATTCGTTTATGTTTGCAGTGGCACTAGCAGTCGCGGCCATTCCGGAAGCCTTAAGTTCCATTGTTACGATTGTGCTGGCTTTTGGTACTCAAAAGATGGCCAAGGAAAATGCCATCGTACGAAAACTTCACGCGGTTGAAAGCCTGGGGGGCATTTCAGTCATTTGTTCAGATAAGACCGGAACGCTTACCCAGAATAAGATGACCGTCCAGCAAATTTATGTGGATAATAAGGTCGTTGAGCATGACCAACTGAATCTTGAAAAGGACCTTGAGAATAGAATTCTATTAATGTCACTATTATGTAATGATTCGGAAACAGTCGATAACAAGGCAATTGGCGACCCGACTGAACTAGCCCTTGTTAACTTTGCTGAAACTTATGACTATGATGAACTGGCTATTCGACAAAAGTATCCACGAGTTGAGGAGCTACCATTTAGTTCTGACAGGAAACTGATGAGTACAGTCAATAACTATGAAGGCAAAACCTATATGTTTACCAAAGGAGCACTCGACGTCTTACTTGACAGATTAGACAAGATTGAAACGTCTGATGGAGTTTTGGACTTTACCGATAGTACAAAACAACAAATAGAACAGGTAAATAAAGACTTCTCGATGAATGGACTTAGAGTACTTGGTTTTGCCTATAAGGAAATAGCTGAAGGCCAAGCGATTGATTTTACAGATGAAAATGACTTAACCTTTATCGGTCTGATTTCAATGATGGATCCTCCCCGAGATGAATCTGCTGATGCAGTCGCAGCTTGTATAGACGCAGGCATCAAACCGGTCATGATTACAGGAGATCATAAAATAACTGCTTCCGCCATTGCCAAAAAGATTGGCATATTGAAACATGAATCAGAATCAGTAGAAGGCTTTGAAATTGAACAGTGGAGTGATGATGAACTCAAGGAAAAAGTGGCTAATATTTCGGTCTATGCCAGAGTATCTCCTGAACATAAGATACGAATTGTTAGGGCCTGGCAGGATAAAGGAAATGTGGTTGCCATGACTGGGGATGGAGTCAATGATGGGCCAGCCTTAAAGCAGGCTGATATTGGGGTGGCCATGGGAATTACAGGCACAGAAGTAGCCAAAGAAGCATCTGCCATCGTATTGACTGATGATAACTTCTCGACCATTGTAAAAGCCATATCAAATGGTCGGAGCATTTACGCCAATATCCAGAATTCAATCAAGTTTTTATTAGCAGGAAATACAGGTGGAGTTTTGTCCGTCCTTTATGCGTCCATATTAGCTTTACCGGTTCCTTTTGCAGCTGTGCATTTGTTATTTATTAACTTGTTAACCGATAGCTTGCCTGCAATTGCGGTTGGACTCGAGCCACATGATAAAGACATCATGAAAGAAAAACCAAGGGGAATCAACACACCATTGTTGAACAAAACCTTTGCTCTACGAGTTCTGTCAGAAGGGCTAATTATCGCAATTGCAACCTTGATTTCCTTCCATATTGGCTTATCAACGGGAGACAACATGGTAGCCACCACAATGGCATTCTCTACTTTATGTTTGGCAAGACTGTTCCATGGATTTAATGCTAGAAGCAGTCAGTCTATATTTAAGATTGGGCTTTTCACAAACAAGTATCTTTGGTTTGCTGTTATTCTCGGTGTGGTCTTATTGCACATCGTACTCTTGCTACCAGCACTTCAAGGAATATTTAAAGTTGCTCCACTTAACGCAGAGCAATTCGGTACAATTTACGCGATGTCCTTGATGCCACTCGTAGTAATCCAATTGTATAAAGTGGTATTTGCGAAAAAGAGTTTAGTGAAATAAAGCGTGCCTGCCCCTTTAGTTTGAAGAAAATAGGTCTGTACCGTAATGCAGATGTTGATTGCAAAATAATCCATGGCAACTGCTGTCAAGAAGACCAACAGCAAAGTGTCTCGATAAGGACAGACAAAAGGTCCCTGTGACAGAAACAAACACGAATGTTTAAACTTTCATGATTGTTTTGGGCACAGGGACCGCTTTAAATTATGAGTTACACTTTATTTATTGTTATTACTTTGGTTACAGATATGATAATCGATTTAAATAAACAAGAATGTCTAATGGTGAATATTCTCACTAAAAATATTTCCTTTTTATAACCGATTTGATATGAAAGGAAGATCAACTTATGAAAAAAGAAAAAGTAAGCTGTATCGCAGTAATTGGAACAGGAAATGTAGGGTCAAGCTATGCCTTTGCTCTTATGAATCAAGGAATTGTAGATGAATTGATTATGATTGATGTAAATAAAGAAAAAGCACTCGGTGAGGTGATGGATCTAAATCATGGGAAAGTATTCACCCCAGATTCAACAAATATTCGCATGGGAGAGTATACAGATTGTGCAGATGTAGATTTAGTTGTTATTTGTGCAGGAGCGAACCAAAAACCAGGAGAAACACGTCTTGACCTTGTGGGTAAAAATCTAAATGTTTTTAAAACAATTGTTGAGAATGTCATGGCTAGTGGATTTGATGGCATCTTTCTTGTCGCAACCAATCCCGTTGATATCCTAACGTACGCTACGTGGCATTATAGTGGGTTACCCAAAGGACGAGTCATTGGATCTGGTACCATTCTTGATACAGCCCGTTTCCGATACTTATTGGGTGATTACTTTAAAATTGCACCAAAAAATGTTCATGCCTATATCATCGGAGAACACGGTGATAGTGAGCTCCCTGTTTATAGTTCTGCAGATGTGGGTGGTATTTCCATTTTGAAAATGATTGAACGTCAAGAACAGTATAAAAAAGAAGATTTAGATGAGATTTTTATTAATGTACGAGATGCAGCCTACAAAATCATCGAAGGAAAAGGAGCTACTTACTATGGCATCGCCATGGGACTAGCGCGAATTACAAAAGCCATTTTGAACAATGAAAATAGCGTGTTAACTGTATCTGCTCATATGGATGGCCAGTATGGTCAAAACAATGTATACATGGGTGTTCCGGCAATCATAAATCGTAGTGGGATCCGAGAAGTTGTCGAATTAGAACTCAATGAAGAAGAACAACAAAAGTTCAAACACAGCGCAAATGTCTTAAAAACCATTTTGGCGCCTCACTTTGAAGAAGTAAAGTTATGATTTTAAAGTAGAAAGAAGAATGCATCATCTGGACTCAAGATGATAAAACGGCTTGTGTCCATTCCTCTACAATGTGATTATGGCAGTTTGGATTCATAATATCTCGGTTTAAACAGCTAGATTTGACGTGACCGTGGAAGCATTGCAAATGTCTCTCAAGACCAACGATTTCAGGTATTACTGCTTGGCTTTAGCGTCATTAGTGCAACTACTATGGGTAAGAAGACCAAGAGTATGATGTATTTGAATGGTTCTAGCCAATCTGCCAAATACACACAAGTTGTAAAATTGTCTACCAAAAATAGAAATGAGCAGTGACTTTGTCATCGCTCATTTTTTCAATCTATAGGTTATGGTTCAGCGGGTTGTCACAGTATATGAACCGAGCTTTCATAATCGTCTTGTGTTAACGCATTACTCCTGGTGTAATTGATGCATTTTTCAAGATTATCCAGATAAGTGCTGCCAATACAATAGTAATACCTAAGATCCCTAAGTTGTTTATTGATACATCTAATGAATCAGCTGTTCGTTCAGTTACAATCAATAAATCGATTACCACAGTCCGAATAGTTGTAACAAACATAGCAATAAAAACGAATGCTATGGTTATAAGCCCACCAATCATACCAAACCGATGGAACACAGCGCTTAAAAAGAATCCAAGTATGAAAACCAAGAGGAAAAGCATAAAATCAAAACCAAATTGTGTATACCACGAAACATGACTAGTTAACAAATCAGAAAGCACCAGGAGAGAGATGTTATCCAAACCAGCAAGATTTGCAAACCATTCCGAGAAGAGTAAAAAACCTAAATTCAGACCACTCATAAACGAAGCAAGCAAGACGGAAAATATGAGTACACTTAGAACATACTCATGACGGGTAGACCCCATTCGAATACTGAAAGGAAAAGTTTCTTTTGTAATCACAAATCCGGATATTGCACAAAAGATAGCGACTGCCATACTAGAAGAAATCACCACTTGTCCACTTGTTGAGGAGGAAATCGCCACCAAAGGAATCATACTAGCAAGAAAGATTGAGCAAAAAATAAGTACTGAAAGACGGATATCTAGTGCGAAAAAACCTAATAACGCTTTGCTATTTCTAGACATATAAACCCTCCTCTTGAGAATTCGTTAAATGAACCATCAATTCCTGGATCGAGCAACGCTCGACTGACAATCCCATTGCTTTTGCTTGTTGTTCCTCGATGGCTTTTTCTCCATAAATAAAGACTGTTTTTTGCCCCATAATCTGTGTGGTATAAATGACATTCTTCCCCTCAGAAAAAGCAGTTACCTTTTCTAAACTACCACTGATTTGAAGGCTTTTGTTTTTCATTTCTTCAGCAGACTCATGCAACAATATTGAGCCATCATGCATTAATACCACGTCTTCAAATAGATTGCTAACCTCATCAATTAAATGAGTTGAGATTATTATTGTACGAGGGTAAGCTTCATACTCTTCAAGCAAAATAGCGTAAAAACGGTAGCGAGCATAGGCGTCCATGCCTATATATGGTTCATCGAAAATTGTAATGTCTGTTCGGCTCGATAGTCCAATAATAATGCTAAGTGCTGATTCCATCCCTTTTGAAAGTCCTTTTGCATTTAAAGATGGAGCTAAGTTGAAAATTTTTAATAAACGTTCCGCAGTTGGTTGTGACCAGTTCGGATAAAATCGTGAGATCATTTTAAGTATTTCTCTAATCTTTAGCTTGCGTTTAAAGTTATTAGCCTCACTGATTAAGCAAACTTTTTCAAGCACATGACTTCGATTGAACGGATTCTCACCATTAATTAATATCTCGCCTTCTGAAGGTTTAAAGTGACCAGCTAGAAGTTGTAATAACGTTGTTTTTCCGGCACCATTTCGACCTAGTAAACCAATAATTTTATTAGGTTCAATCGTTAAATTAATATGGTTCAAAGCTTTTTTATCACCGAAATTCTTAGATAAATTCTTTGTTTCAATTTTCATGTACATCCCCCTTTTGAATAAGTTTACTAAGTTCTTCTGAAGTGATACCGAGCTTCATGGCTTCATTTTGCAGTGGAATAATATAGTCTGTGTAAAAACGGTCTTTACGTTTTGATAAAATAATTGTTCGTGCATTGTTCCCCACAAACATTCCGATCCCTCTTTTCTTAAACAGAATTTCTTGCTCGACAAGCTGGTTAATGCCTTTAGCTGCTGTTGCTGGATTAATTTGATAATACTTTGCAAATTCATTTGATGAAGGTACACGATCATCTACTTGGTACAACCCTTCCAAAATACCCGACTCAATGGTTTCAGTAATTTGTTGGAATATAGGAATATCTTCTCGTAGTTTCAAATCCATTTTATCGCCACCTAGTTGGTTAGTTACTCATGTAACTAACCATATAACCAATTATATAAAAAGTCAAACAATTTTAAGGATTTTTTTATCCATCGAAAGAAAAGTAAAGTTTTGAGAAAAGTATATAACATAGAAATATTTTACATATTACAGGAGTTTTGAGTGCCTTTGAAGAAGTGAGGGATAGGGGGAAAGTAAATAATTTTAACAAATAGGTCGCTCGTACAAAAAGAATCACTAATTATTAAAATCTCCTGATTTGTTTCTGACCCCGGGACACTGCTTTAACATGGAGTATTAAGGATAGGGTAAGAAGATTCTATAGTTTAGTGCAATTACATGCCGGATTCTGCGAGAAGATTTTTTAATTTAATACTAATCATTGTTGTAAGAAATACAGATGTAGTGTTAATGCTAAAATATTATTTCTATTCGACAAGAAACTACAAAATATTATGAATAATTGTGTTAGTTTACTAGTAAGTAGTCTTAGCTCCAATGCACTAAATTTTGGAATGTGTACAGATGTTGTATTGTTACTTTAACAAATAGTATATTCATAAATGACTGAGTTTTCAGAAGTTATTTATGCGGCAGTAAGTATTTATTTCCTAAAATAATTGAAAGGGGCTAATTATGCAGTATATCGCACATATACGTGAAAAAGATGGAGAAATACAAACTGTTCAACAACATTTAGAGTCTGTTCAACAATTATGTGAGAAATATGGCGAGAAAATAGGGGTAAAACACTTGGCTGGTTTATCTGGATTGTTACATGACTTAGGAAAAAATACTGGTGACTTCAAAGAATATATTCAAGAAGCGGTTGCGAATCCTGACAATCCACCACGAAAAGGGTCTGTCGATCATTCTACTGCTGGGGGTAAGTTACTTTTTGATCAATTCCATGATGGACAAAATAATTTCACTGAGAAGATTGCAGTCGAATGGATGGCCATGTGTATAATATCTCACCATCAAGGTTTGCGAGATTTTTTAAGTCCTGATATGTCGTCTGGTTTCTTAAAGCGTGTTGAGGAAAAAGAACTTGATCACTATGGAAGTGCAGTATCAGCCTTTTTTGAAACACAGGTTTCAGTAGAAGAATTTAAAGATTATTTTGAGGAAGCTAAAAGTGAAGCGGAGAAAATGCTGATTTCAATGAAGGAAAAGAAACTACAGCCCATTACTACTTCATTTCTCATAAAATATATATTCAGTTGTCTGATTGATGCGGATCGGACAAATACTCGTATGTTTGAAGAGAATGAATTGGTTGAACAACAGTTTGATAGGAATGCATTCTTTAGTGAGAGTTATGTGGCTTTAATGAAGAGGATTACATCTTATAATCATGCAGAAGATGCCAACCATCCAATTAATCTGCTAAGGAAAGAGATGTCTAATCAGTGTGAAGACTTTGCTTCCAATCCCTCTGGAATATATACGCTTTCTATCCCTACTGGGGGTGGGAAAACACTAGCGAGCTTAAGGTACGCACTTAAACACGCCATGAAGTTTGAAAAAGAAAGAATCATATACATTGTTCCTTATACGACAATTATTGAGCAAAATGCACAGGAAGTAAGAGATATTTTGAATAATGATCAATATATTTTAGAACATCACTCAAATGTGATGAAAGAAAAAGAAACGACAGATGAGCTGTATAATTTAAATGCAAAAAAATTAAACTTAGCAAAAGATAACTGGGATAGTCCAATCATCTTTACAACCATGGTTCAATTTTTAAATGTCTTTTATTCACGAGGTACTAGAAACGTTAGAAGGTTGCATAATTTAGCTAATTCTATATTGATTTTTGATGAGGTTCAGTCCGTACCGATTAAATGCACATCATTGTTTAATGAATCCCTAAACTTTCTAAGTGATTACTGTAATTCAAGTATTGTCTTATGTACTGCAACCCAACCTGCATTAGATTTTGTCGAAAATAAATTAAAAATCTTTACGGATGCAGAAATGATTCGTGATTTAAAGAACGTGAGCGAAAGCTTTAAGAGAGTTGATGTTATTGATAAAACAACTCCACAAGGTTTAAATGCAACTGAACTAAAAGAGTTTATTGAAATAGAAATGCAGGAAGTAAAAAGTATTTTAATTATCCTGAATACGAAAACAGCTGTTCGAAAGCTTTTTGAGGAGCTTAATAGCAAGTCTGATTTTCAGGACAATGATTACAAGTTGTTTCATTTAAGTACAAATATGTGCCCAGCACATCGTAAAGAAGTTCTTAAAGACGTTAAAAATGAACTACTAACAGGTAAAAAGGTTATTTGTCTTAGTACTCAATTAATTGAAGCGGGAGTTGATATCAGCTTTGAATGTGTTATCCGCTCATTAGCTGGTTTGGATTCCATTGCACAAGCTGCCGGAAGATGTAATCGTCACGGCAAAGATAAGATTAGGAATGTATATATCATCAAATCAGCCGATGAAGTACTTACCAATTTGAAAGAAATAAAAATAGGAGCTGAACAAACTAAACGGATTTTGGATGAATTTAAAAGAGATGCAGATAAATTTGGAAGTGATCTATTATCTCAAAAAGCAATGAGCATTTATTTTCAATATTATTATCACCAAATTGAGGGGGAGCTAAAGTACACGATACTAGAATTGCAGAAAGATCTGGTTGATCTTTTGAATCAAAATAAAGACTACTATGCAGCATTCAAAAACAAAAATGGAATTAAACCACCGATAGTGTGTAGACAATCTTTTGCGACAGCGGAAAAATATTTCAATGTCATTGACAGCCCAACAACTTCAGTCTTAGCTCCTTACAATGAAGAGGCAAAAGAGATTATATTAGCACTTAACGGTGACATGAACATTAAAGAATTAAGCGGTTTATTAAAGAAAGCACAGCAATTCACTATCAATGTATTTGAACACGAACTTAAAAGGCTCGAAAAAGAAGGCGATGTTTTCTTCTTGTTAAATGGAAATATTTTGACTCTCAGGGATACAGCATATACAAAAGAAATGGGCTTGGACAGTAAGGGAGAAGGTAGCTGGACACCTGCATTTGCTTAACTAAATAGCCCGAAATTATTGGAGGTGTTAGTTTGAGAAATCAAATTGAGTTCGAAGTTTATGGAAATTACGCATTGTTTACAGACCCATTGACTAAAATCGGCGGAGAGAAACTATCCTATCAAATTCCTACCTATCAAAGCTTGAAGGGGATAGTTGAATCTATTTATTGGAAACCCACGATTATGTGGATCATAGACGAAGTACGGATTATGAATCCAATACGAACAGAGTCTAAAGGTATTAGACCGATTGAATATAGTGGAGGAAATACCTTAGCAAACTATACCTACTTGAAGGATGTGAAGTATCAAGTCAAAGCACATTTTATTTTTAATCCTCATCGATCAGATTTGGCATTTGATCGAAACGAAAATAAGCATCACAACATAGCTAAACGTTCTGTTGGGGTAGGTGGACGAAGAGATATCTTTTTAGGTACAAGAGAATGCCAGGGGTATGTGGAAGCTAGTGAATTTGGTGAAGAAGTTGGTTATTACGACGGGTATGGTGAGATTGATCTAGGTGTGATGGTTCATGGGCTGAATTACCCCGATGAGACAGGGAAAGATGTATTGGAAGCCCGTTTATGGAGACCCATTATGAAAGATGGAATTGTTTCATTTATTCGCCCTGACGAGTGCACATTAATTAGAACAGTTGGTGAAATGTCACAGAAGGAATTTAATACCGAGAACATGCAGTCGGTTGAAGAGCTTTATGAAGAGGTCTTTTTGGGAAGAGGAGATTAAATGAGTTGGTTAATGAATCTATACAAAACCTATGAAAACAACTCGCATTTGATTGGAGAATTTAAGAAAAAGAGAAACGATCAAGAATATGCCCTTATTCCGACATCACACACTACTCAAAGTGCACACATTGAAGTTTCTTTAGATAATAAGGGAAATTTTATTACTGCGAAGGTTATAGAAAAGAATGATGCAAGTACAATTATTCCGTGTACTGAAGCATCCGCAGGGCGGACGAGTTCACCAGTTCCACATCCATTATTCGACAAGTTACCGTATGTTGCTGGAGATTATATTAAATATGGCGGAAGCGAGAAGAAAATCAATCTTTTCAATGATTATCTTGGGCAGTTAAATGAATGGTGTAATTCCCAGTTCAAACATCCAAAAGTTGATAGTGTATACGCATATTTAAAAAAAGGGACCCTTATTGAAAATTTAATAAATGAAAAAATCATTTTTGTAGATGAGTATAATAAGTTCATAGAAAAATGGGATAAGACCATGGAAGATAAATATGGTGAAAAACCAGAGGTGTATAAAGTAATTGCCGGCGACCAGAGCGAAGCATTCGTTCGCTTTACAGTAAATACAATCGGGGTAGCCGAATCAAGACTATGGAGAGATCAAACAGTACATGAGTCATTTATTAAGTTCTATGAAGAAAATAAAGATGGAAAAGATTTATGCTATGTAACTGGGGAGTTCAAACCAACTACTGAAAGACATGCTTCACGAATTAGACACTCGGCCGATATGTCGAAACTAATATCAGCGAATGATACAAGTGGCTTTACTTATCGCGGACGCTTTAAAACTGGTAGTGAAGCTGTTTCTATAAGTTACGAAGTATCACAGAAAGCACATAACGCTTTGAAGTGGCTTATTTCAAAACAAGGATATTATATTGATGGAAAAGTATTCCTTGTGTGGGGGACTCAAAATTTAGTTGTCCCGGATCCACTTGAGGACACTTACAGTCTGTATGAAGATATGGGTAATGAGGAGCAAGGGGACAGTACCCATAGAGAATTTGCAAATCAGATTCAAAAGACGATTGCTGGGTATAGACAAGACCTAGAATATCATTCAAATGTAATTGTAATGGTGCTAGATGCAGCTACACCAGGTAGATTATCTGTTGTTTACTACCGTGATATGGAAAAGGAATTATTTCTAGTTCGGTTACAGAATTGGCATCAATCTTGTAGCTGGTTACATCGTTATAAAAAAAGTAAATTGGGTGAACGTATTGAATTCGAAGGCGCTCCGGCCACCAAAGACATTGCTTTCGCAGCTTATGGACCAAGAGCAAGTGATAAATTAGTAAAAGGGTTACTTGAAAGAATGCTCCCTTCAATTATCGATGAGCGGAAAATACCACTTGACATCGTCCGTAGTGCAATAACTAGGGCTTCAAACCCCATGGGAATGGAAAATTGGGAATGGGAAAAAACGCTTAGTATTACATGTGCATTATTAAACAAAACATATGAAAAGGAGGGGTTTGAAGTGGCATTAGATCAAACTAATACAAATCGAGACTACTTGTTCGGGAGAATGTTGGCAATTGCTGATGTGTTGGAGAGAAGAGCACTCAGTAAAGAAGAAAAACGAGCTACAAATGCAATTCGATATATGAATGCTTTCGCTCAACGTCCTAGTAGAACGTGGAATATTATTCAATCAAATTTGCAACCTTACCAAGCAAAATTAGGAACGGAAGTAGGTTATTACAACCGGTTGTTAGACGAGGTGGGTGCACAATTAAATCCAGATGACTTCACTGATAAAGCACTGAGTGGTTTATATTTACTTGGTTTTTATAGTCAAAGACATGAACTTTACAGAAGTAAAAAAGAAAAAGATGCTGAGAGAGAATTAGCTGAAAAAGGGGCGATATAAATGACTACATTAGATCACAAAATTGACTTTTCCGTTGTTTTAACTGTGCGAAATGCAAATCCAAATGGAGATCCATTAAACGGAAATCGACCACGTCAAAATTATGATGGATTTGGCGAGATTTCAGACGTGTGTATTAAAAGAAAGATTCGTAACCGTTTACAAGACGTAGGAGAAGGAATTCTTGTTCAATCTGACGAAAGACGTAATGATGAGCACCGTAGCATTAAAGATCGAGTCGATGGAAATGAAGAGTTGAAAAGTCTTGCGAAAGGGAAAGGAAAGAATAACAATAATACACTTTTTGCCGACATAGCTTCTAGTACTTGGCTTGACGTCCGTAGCTTTGGACAAGTCTTTGCTTTCAGTGGATCTGGTGTTTCAATAGGAATAAGAGGACCAGTATCCATCCATACAGCAGTAAGCCTTAATCCAATCGATATCTCTAGTATGCAAATCACGAAAAGCGTCAACTCTGTAACCTCTACAGATCCGGATAAAAAAGGTTCAGATACAATGGGGATGAAGCATCGTGTAGACTTTGGTGTATATGTATTTTACGGTAGCATCAATACACAACTTGCAGAAAAAACAGGATTTACAGCAGAAGATGCAGAAAAAATGAAAGCTTCATTAATCACTCTATTTGAAAATGACACTTCCTCTGCTCGTCCTGACGGTAGTATGGAAGTAAATAAAGTATACTGGTGGGAACATAATTCTAAAATAGGTCAATATTCATCCGCAAAAGTTCACAAATCACTTCAGATTGCATTAAAAGAAGGATTAAATGAAGCAAAGGCATTTGAGGATTACAGTTTCACACTCAATAATCTTGAAGGCCTCAAAGTTCATGAGTATGAAGGTTTATAATGAAGACGATTATTTAATGCTCTCAGGAATACAACATTTTACTTTTTGTAAGAGACAGTGGGCGTTAATCCATATTGAACAACAATGGGCAGAGAATGTACGAACTGTTGAAGGGGAACATCTTCATAGACGTGCGGACCAACCTATGATCAGAGAAAAAAGAGGTAACAAATTAGTTGTGCGAGGACTCCCAATCCACTCAAGTGAGCTTGGAATTACAGGGATATGTGATGTTGTCGAATTCATGCAAGATCCAACTGGAATTTCTCTAGTGAATGAGAAGGAATTGTATCGCCCTTATCCAGTTGAATATAAAAGAGGAAAGCCAAAAACTGATGAATCGGATATTCTTCAACTTACAGCTCAGGCAATGTGTTTAGAAGAGATGTTATTATGCGAAATTCAGAACGGCTATCTTTATTATAATGAAATAAAACATCGTGTTGAGATACCCATTACTACTTATTATAGAGATCAAGTAAAGAAACAGTTAGAAGAGATGCATCAGTATTTTCGGAAAAATTACACGCCAAAAGTGAAAGCAGGCCCACATTGTAAGAGCTGTTCACTTATCAATATATGTTTACCGGATATCATGAAAAAAAGATCTGTATCAAGCTATATTGAAGGGAGGTTAATAGAATGAAGAAGTTTTTAAATACTTTGTTCATAACTTCACCAGATGTATACCTATCCCTTGATGGAGAAAACATTGTTGTGAAAAGAGAAAGTGATATTGTCGGTAGATACCCATTACACAACTTGGAAGCGATATGTACATTTGGTTACACAGGGGCAAGTCCAGCATTGATGGGATCTTGTGCAAAGCGAGATATTTCAATGACTTTTATGACTAAAAATGGTAGGTTTTTAGCGAGAGTAATTGGAGAATCCAGAGGTAATGTTGTATTGAGGAAAGAACAATATCGGATATCTGATGATGAAAAAAGAAGTGCTTTAGTTGCGAGAAATTTCATTCTCGGAAAAATTTATAATAGTAAATGGATTCTAGAACGTGCGACAAGGGATTATCCCTTAAGAGTAGATGTCCCTAAAATAAAATCAATTACCTCCGCGCTAACAGAGGCAATGAAAGCAATTCGAGTGGTTGAGGACTTAGATATTTTGAGAGGTTTAGAAGGAAATGCAGCAGCGCAGTACAATTCGGTTTTTGATGACTTGATACTTCAGCAAAAAGAACATTTTTATTTTCATAATAGAAACAAACGACCACCATTGGATAACGTAAATGCTTTACTTTCTTTTTCGTATACTTTGCTTTCAAATGATATGAAATCAGCATTAGAGTCAGTTGGATTGGACGCATATGTAGGATTCTTACATCGAGATAGACCGGGGAGAGCCTCGTTGGCTTTAGATGTAATGGAAGAACTTAGAGGAGTTTATGCAGATCGTTTTGTTCTTTCACTTATTAACAAAAAGATTGTTAATGAAAAAGGATTTACTCAAAAAGAAAATGGAGCAGTCATTATGAGTGATGATACAAGAAAAAAAGTATTAATGGCGTGGCAAGAAAGAAAACAAGATAAAATTTTACACCCGTATTTAAATGAAAAGATTCCTTGGGGACTTGTGCCTTACACTCAGGCATTGCTTTTAGCAAGGTATATTAGAGGAGATTTAGACGAATACCCACCATTCTTTTGGAAGTAGGTGACAAAAATGTTGGTATTAATCACTTATGACGTAAGCACAATAAGTGTTGGCGGCAAAAAAAGACTTAGAAAAGTTTCTAAAAAATGTTTAGATTATGGACAAAGAGTACAAAACTCTGTTTTTGAATGTGTAATAGATTCGACGCAGTTTAAGCAATTGAAGTATCAATTAGAGGATATTATCAATAAAGAGACGGACAGTCTAAGGTTTTATAATCTGGGGAATAATTATAAAACAAAGGTAGATCATGTGGGTGCAAAGGAATCTTTTGATATAGACGATACTCTAATTATCTGAGTGCGAACCTAAAGCGCTCATACTTTCTCTAGGAGATTCGCACCCTTAAATGAAGAATAATTACCATAAAATACAAATGAAACACTTAAAGTATCTCTTAATAGAGGGATAAATGGTGATATCACATGGAGCTTGCCCTTTTTATAGGTAATTCCTAGTGTTTTTCGCCGTCGCACTCCATGTGAGTGCGTGGATTGAAATAAAAAACCCATGCACCTGGTCTTTTTCGGCAGAAGGTCGCACTCCATGTGAGTGCGTGGATTGAAATTTCGGCTAATATTTAATTGTCTTGCCGTTTTAGTGTCGCACTCCATGTGAGTGCGTGGATTGAAATAATTTAGGCGTTAATACGGTTGCATTAACGTAATGTCGCACTCCATGTGAGTGCGTGGATTGAAATTTGTAATTCGTCAGCAGATAGAGTGTACATAGATTGTCGCACTCCATGTGAGTGCGTGGATTGAAATATACGCTCCAAATACTCCACCATAGAAACAGTCTTAGTCGCACTCCATGTGAGTGCGTGGATTGAAATATGTATTTTATGACGTTGCTATTTATGATTAAAGTCGCACTCCATGTGAGTGCGTGGATTGAAATATTTCTGAATGTTTGTGGGAGACTATCGGTTGAGTCGCACTCCATGTGAGTGCGTGGATTGAAATTTGTGCCATTGCCGATGCTAATGTTTGATTGACGTCGCACTCCATGTGAGTGCGTGGATTGAAATAGCAGCTATAACTTTCTTTGCATCAATGTGGACGGTCGCACTCCATGTGAGTGCGTGGATTGAAATTTGTGCTGTGTAATCACCATCACGTAATTTTTTACGTCGCACTCCATGTGAGTGCGTGGATTGAAATCATTGGCTCCATTACGAACGTTTCCGCGCCTTCAGTCGCACTCCATGTGAGTGCGTGGATTGAAATGTCTTCATATGGTTCCTCCACAACCTCTATTTTAGTCGCACTCCATGTGAGTGCGTGGATTGAAATCCAAGGAACTTATCGTTAATACTCGTCATCAAAGGTCGCACTCCATGTGAGTGCGTGGATTGAAATCAATTCCCACCAACAAGAGCGACAAGCGTGCGAGTCGCACTCCATGTGAGTGCGTGGATTGAAATAGTAGCTGACTCACTACTGGAGCGCATCAAACAGTCGCACTCCATGTGAGTGCGTGGATTGAAATCCTCAATAAATTGAGCATCCTTTAATGGCATACCGTCGCACTCCATGTGAGTGCGTGGATTGAAATGATCTAATTAATGTGGATATAAATCACATGATTTGGTCGCACTCCATGTGAGTGCGTGGATTGAAATCATTAATCGTTTTAAATTAGACTTAACCTGTTCCATGTCGCACTCCATGTGAGTGCGTGGATTGAAATATCTCTCTTTTGTGCGATGTAGGCACAAACTTGGCTGTCGCACTCCATGTGAGTGCGTGGATTGAAATACGAAAGTGAATATACAGATTTTAGTGACCGTTGTCGCACTCCATGTGAGTGCGTGGATTGAAATAGCAATAGCTGGATATGTTGTTGAGTACGGCGGAGTCGCACTCCATGTGAGTGCGTGGATTGAAATAATGTGTTTGCGACATTCGTTATGCCTAGTAAATGTCGCACTCCATGTGAGTGCGTGGATTGAAATTCATATGACAGATAGCACAAGATTGTACTCGGATGTCGCACTCCATGTGAGTGCGTGGATTGAAATAAAACTAACATTTGTGGATGGTTTGAGCGTGACGTCGCACTCCATGTGAGTGCGTGGATTGAAATATTCGTAAAGTCTTTCGTATATGACGTTGCATCTACGTCGCACTCCATGTGAGTGCGTGGATTGAAATTTCTTCCTGACCATAACTATCTACTTTCGTTTCTGGTCGCACTCCATGTGAGTGCGTGGATTGAAATCTAACAAAGAATCGCTCGATTGACACCGAACCCTGTCGCACTCCATGTGAGTGCGTGGATTGAAATATCTCGTAATTGAAACGGTTGATTGAGTAAATAGGTCGCACTCCATGTGAGTGCGTGGATTGAAATAGGTAGACGTATCGAAGGTAGCACTGGATGGTGGGTCGCACTCCATGTGAGTGCGTGGATTGAAATAAATTCGATGTCAACTGATAACATTTCGTTTGTAGTCGCACTCCATGTGAGTGCGTGGATTGAAATGCTCAAATCATCAACCCATGCAAATACTTTATTTCGTCGCACTCCATGTGAGTGCGTGGATTGAAATTGCTTGCATTGCCTCCGTGATTGGGGATCTTGTGTCGCACTCCATGTGAGTGCGTGGATTGAAATTACAATTGAGCTAACAACTTTTAAAACTGTTGATTGTCGCACTCCATGTGAGTGCGTGGATTGGAGTGCTTCTTCCACCCTATGATTCTAGGGATTAACGCAGGATTGCTGTTTCGCATCAATTCCTGAGAGTCATCTTTTGATTCCTGCTGCCCGCTTAATCTTGTCTTCCACCGCTCATTCCAGATCAAATTCTTTGCTACTGTATCTTCCCGTTTCTCAAAAGTAAGTGCACGGAAGGTATTGGTATAGTCCGCACTATGCTTCTTCATCATCTTCATAAGGTCCTCAATAAGAGATTCTGCCTCTTTCTCAACGTTAAAAATCCCGAGTTTTGACCTCATTCCTGCAAGCCAATTAGCATGACACAACTTTGGGAATTCTGAAATTTCTTCCTGGGCTATTTCGATAGCTTGGTTCTGATCCTCATGTAGAAGTGGCAATAGAGTTTCAGTAAATCGTGCGAGATTCCACCCGACCATTTCTGACTGATTACCATAGGCATAGCGGCCTTGCCGGTCGATAGAGATGAGATTGAAGCTTTATTATATCCTGATGATTCTGGTCTAAAAGTTTGGTTAACTAAAGATAAGAAACAACGTGGATTTCAAAGTTTCCAGATGACTCCTCCAAATTACAATACCTGTCGCCGCCCGAACATACTTGGGATGGTGACAGGTACTGTTTATTTCCGATCTTAATCAGGTACCGCAAAAAGTTCGATAAGGACGGGTTGATTCCGTAGGCAGTGTATAGTAATCTGCCTGTTCTGGAGAGTGCGCGAAAGGACTAGAAAGAACTTCAAGCAATCGTTCCATCACACTATAATCTCCATGTTCCACTGCAGCTTCTAGGGCCTCTTCTACCCGGTGATTACGAGGGATTATTGATGGATTACTGCTTTGCATCAATTGTTGTGAGGATGTTTTCTGGTCATCCTGCCTACCTAGTCTTGCTTGCCACTGTTCATGCCACTTAACAAATTCTTCTTTGCCAAATAGGACTGTTTCCTCATGTTTGTCCAAAGTTAATGCACGGAAAGTATTCGTATAATCTGCACGATATTTATCCATCATGCTTAGCAAATCTTCGACAAGAGCTTCATCCTCTTTCTCAACGTTAAAAATCCCGAGTTTTGACCTCATTCCTGCAAGCCAATTAGCATGACATAACCTAGGAAATTCTGAAATCGCTTCTTGAGCTATTTTGACAGCTTGGTCCTGATCCTCATGTAGAAGTGGCAATAGAGTTTCAGCAAATCGCGAGAGATTCCATCCTGCCATCTCTGGCTGATTACCGTAGGCATAGCGACCTTGACGGTCAATGGAACTGAATACAGTTGCCGGATCATAGGCATCCATAAAGGCGCATGGACCATAATCAATGGTTTCTCCACTAACAGTCATATTGTCAGTGTTCATCACCCCGTGAATAAAGCCAACCAGTTGCCATTGGGCAATGAGCGAAGCTTGACGTTTTATTACTTCCTGAAGAAAAGATAAATATCGATTGTCAACAGCTTCAACTGCAGGATAATGTCGTTTTATTGTATAGTCAGCCAGTTCACGGACTTCCTCGATTGAGCTAAAGTTTGCAGCGTATTGGAACGTTCCGACACGGATGTGACTAGCAGCAACACGGGTCAGAATTGCACCTGGCAGTTCGGTTTCGCGGAATACGGATTCACCAGTAGTCACAACTGCTAGACTGCGTGTGGTAGGAATATCAAGCGCATGCATTGCTTCGCTGATGATGTATTCGCGTAGCATCTGTGCAAGTCCCGCTCGACCATCGCCTCCACGGGAGTATGTCGTTCTACCTGGACCTTTGAACTGAATATCATACCGCTCACCTTGAGGAGTAATTTGCTCTCCTAGTAGCAAAGCTCGACCATCCCCCAACATGTTAAAATGCCCGAATTGATGCCCTGCATAGGCTTGAGCAAGAGGCGTAGCACTTTCAGGAATTCGATTACCAGCAAGCATAGCTACGCCATCATCACTTTGTAGCGTTTGTTCGTTTAACCCCAGGGATGTCGCCAACGGAGAATTGAAAATGATCAACTTCGGTGAGCGTACAGGTGTTGGATTTTGGATGGTGAAATATGTTTCCGGCAGACGGGAATAACTGTTGTCAAAGTTCCATCCGGCTTCTATTAGATCTTTTCCATTTGTCATCGTATCTCCCTTTCTTCACTTGTCTTTTCGTTTACATAAAACAAATACTAAGCATTCTATGATAATTTAACTTAACTTACAAACACATGACAGCTTTTTTTATTGTTTACTTCTACCAATTTATTATACCTTGTCTAGACATAGATAGCGTCCTTTAAACAATTTTATGGATCTTCTGTACTAAGTGACATATTCGCTTCCCAAGTATGAAAACAACTCCAACTTTCTGTTATCTTGAATGGAGTTGTTTTCTGTATGTCCTCTTGAAAAACAAGATAGCCATAACAATTGTATAAAGTCGAGACATTTAACGAAAAAAGGATTTTCGATTGAATTGTGGAATAGTCTGTAGTGTAGGGATATAGCTTAAATTCGTAAAGCAGGGAATTTGAAAGGATTAAACTAGGGAAGAAAAACAGGAGGTCTGACATGAAAGACAAGATTGTTATTATTACAGGTGCAAATTCGGGTATTGGTAAAGCGGCAACACTGAAGTTTGCGACAGAAGGTTATCATGTTGTTATGGCTTGTCGCAATCTAGAAATTAGTCAATCCGTTCAAAAAGAAATAACTACAATTTCTAACAATTCTAAGGTGGATCTGATGGAACTTGATGTTTCTTCATTCGATTCTATTCGTGTGTTTTGCGCAGCTTTTAAAGCTAAATATCCTCGTTTGGATATTTTAATACATAACGCTGCCTACTTAAATCATGGTGAAAAAGAGTATAAACTTAGCCCTGAACATATTGAATTGACCTTTGCGACGAATACCTTCGGCCCTTTTTTGATGACTCGTTTATTAGCAGATCATCTCGAAAAATCGCAAGATCCGAGAATTCTTAATGCTTGCACCACAAATATTAAACATTTCTTCGACCCGAAAAGGAAAATCGATTTTGATAATCTGCGTGGGGAATTCCGTGAAACACGTCCTTATAACTATTATAAGATGTACGGAGACTCGAAAATGGCGCTATTGATGAACACTTTCAAAATGGCGGAAGAATATAAAAATAAGGGGATCAATATCAACGCACTTCAAATTAACCGTGTAAAACTATCCAAAGAAACTATTAATAAAATGCGTTCATTTTGGAAAGTACTTGCATGGGCACAAAATTGGACCAATCCTTTACCATCAGGTATGGCGGATACCTATTTTTATATTTGTACCTCAGATGAATTCAAGAATGTTTCAGGACGACTTATAAATCATAAGAGAGAGATCGTTCAGCCATCGCTAAACGAAAAAGGCATCACTCAATTGGAGAATATAATTGGTTCAGGAAGTTTTCCAAGCTATGCAACTGATCCTCAAAATGTTGAAAAAATATGGGGGATATCCACTGTGCTAGTTGAAAGTTAACTTTTAATATACAAAATAAGGGGAGATTTTCATGAGCATCGTAGATTATTCCAAATTTCAAACTTACAAAAATCTGATCCAGTCTATACCTGTCCCCCTTGATAATGAAGCCTTAATCAATGACCAGTTTTTACTAGAGAGGGATGACAAGAAGAAGCTTGAAATTTATTATGCTCCTTTTGAATATGTGAACGAGAATGCCAAAGTTGTGATTGTTGGGATTACACCGGGTCTACATCAAATGAAAAAATCCTACTCTACCGTATTGGATGTGAAGGATCAACAGTTATCGGATGAAGAGGTTCTTCATTTAGTGAAGAAAAACTCTAGCTTTGAAGGGCCAATGCGGAAAAACTTGATTCAAATGTTGGATGAACTAGGGTTGAACTATTTTTTAGGGATATCATCTTCGAGTGAACTTTTTGGGACGGCTAGTCATTTTGTTCAAACGATGTCTGTTTTACCTTATCCAGTTTTCTATAAAGGCAAAAACTATAGCGGTTCTACACCCGATATTCTAAAAACAGATATACTAAAAAAACACATAGTTGATTATACAGCAGGTGAGATAAATAGAATAAATGACCCACTTATCATTCCGCTAGGTGTAAACGTTTTGAAGGTCTTATTGTATCTTGCTGATAATGGGTATATTAATAAAGAGTCGATTTTAAATGGTTTCCCTCACACATCGGGTGGGAATGGTCACCGACATAAGCAATTTGCCACACATAAAGAATCCATGCAACGAAAAATGCAGGAATATTTCTGGGTGAAATCTTATCTAAATGTCGATTTGTTCTAGAAAATGGGTTTATTAGTATTTAAACGGTTATAGGGGAAGTAAAATGTGATAAGTAAGTTTATTATGTGAGAATATGGTTACCCTAATTTTGGGTGATAATGGTGATAACTATTGAGTGGAGTATAGAATTGTTTGTTTTAATTTTTGTTGGACTATTTAGCGGGTTAGTATTCTATTAATGATCCGTTTAGATTGGAAAAAATACGGCTTATTATACTTACTTAGTGCGGGTGCTGGAAACATATTATGCCTTCTCTTTGTCTCTTTTAATTTCTATAGTTTCCCATACGTTTTATTTCCTCAAATACTACAAATGCCATTTCATGCAGTAGCAACGTTTTTCCTATTATACGTATTGATAGGTGTTAGATATAGTCCAGTAAAAATGGATGTGGAAAATTCCATTTTACTGGGTTTTAGTGCATATAGGTATGCTGGGTGAAACTTTAGAACTTCAATATACCAACCTTATTGAATATAATTTATATTGGGATTTTTGGGATTCGTATACTTTGTGGTGGATCTACTTACTTGTTTTTGAATTCATAGGAGGATTAATTAATCCCGATAGATTACGAAAACCATTGGATGAATATCATCTGAAGTATGGAAAATTAGGTTGGTTTATTGTACATTTTGTCCTGATTATTACGATGTTTTTAGGTGGAGTTTACTTAGGAATGAAGTTATGAAATTCCAGAACTTCTGATAACATTAAAAAATTGATCTGAATTTTAAGAATGTAAAAAAGAGACGAGCAATGTGGTTTACTCACATGCTCGTCTCTGTCACTCTTTAGTTTTGACATAGAGGGTTATTTTAGTGCAAAACACACGCACAGTTAATTTCGTGTCATAGGAATGAAAACTTATCAGGGTCCCTTATTGCCTTTTACCTTAATAAACCGATAAGAAACATAAATGATATAGATCGGTGTTGCTATATAGATTAAATAAGGAAATCTCCCATAAGATTCAATATTGACTAATACTAAAAGAGCACCTAAAAATATCGTTACAATGGTTCCATACTTCGGTAAAGGAACCTTTTTTAAGCTAGGTATTTTGATTTTACTTACCATTAGGAAAGATAAAGCTGTAAAAATAACAGTCGTTACGATACTCGGGATTTGATTATTAAATAACGTTAATAATGCTAATATTCCACCTGCGGCAGTGATTGGTACACCGATAAAGTGAGTACTAGACACTTCTACGGGAGTAGTATTAAATCGTGCTAACCGGTAGGCTCCAAATAGGGGAAATAAACCGGAAATAGCGAGACCTAGCAATCCACTATCGAAAAATATCGTGTAGTATACCAAAAAAGACGGAGCCACACCGAACGTTACGATATCGGCCAAAGAGTCTAGTTCTAACCCTAGAGGGCTTTCAACATGTAACATTCTTGCAATTCTACCATCCATGCTGTCCAACATCATACCAATGAGAACTAATACTGCAGCGTTTGTATATTGATGATTTGCGGCATAGCCAATAGATAAAAACCCACAGAATAAATTCCCTAGTGTAAAAATATTAGGTATTTGATTTTTTATTTTCATATTCCACCTCACTTACATAATCAGGTTAACCTACAGTCATGTTTCTATGAAAATGATGACTTATAATAAGTAAAATAACCGGTTTAATTCTAACTTCAATTGGATCAAATCATCCGATAAAAGGTTGTCCTAGTTTTCTTAATCGAGTAGCCTAATAATTGTTGTTCTGATGATTGATATCAATATATATGATGTACATAAGATAGGAGAATTCCTAAGGAAATAAATCCCCAAGTCTGATTATAACATGCTCACATTATACTTACAGGCAGAAAGCAAACTTTATGATTACTTATAATAGGTAGTGGCTAAAATAGTAAAAGGAATTTAATATGGAGGAATTTATAATGTATGATCCAACAGTTTTTGAAAATTTAAAAGTAGCATTCGAAAATGCTGTCTATGACCTAGACAATATAGGAAAAAAGATTAGTATTACTAACCGTGTTGATCGAATGGATTTTTCCGTACTAGCGAGGTATTTTGCAATTAAGTTTACGCTAGTCGATAAACCAGGTATTACAGCAGAAATTATATTAGAAGCTACTCTAAAAGAACTAGCAGCAGAGATATTGGAGGAGCCCGGAAAAAATCCTGGTTGTACCATGATATTACGATTTTACAAGCAAATTCAAAATGTGACCAAACAATGTAAACAAATTGATCAAGCATTAAAAGATGTTTGGGAACCTAATCTCTTGCTAACTCAAACACTGAGCTTTATGTATGAACAAAAATCTGCAAATTACACAGACAGTATTGAAATAACATTTGACCACAAAATTAAAGAGGAGCACATAGATGACATTTCAGATTTTCTTGAGCATGTTTTAGAAACATTGAAAGTTTTAAATGATATGGAGAATAAATAATAATTCTTGAACGATCAAGATGTTAAGGCTGAAACGCCAGTTTTCGAAAGAGTAATGAAATACATTAGTGGTATTATTAAATAGAATTGATATTCTATTTTTCGGGAAAGTAGTGAATGATATGTCACTTGTATTTAAAGTAATGAAAAGAGGATATCGATTTTTTACTGATCGCTATTATAAGAGGAATACTATTATTCACGATCGTTATAAAGTGAATTCTTTACTCGGTATTGGAAGTTATGGAATGACATACCTTTGCCAGGAGATTGATACCAAAAAAGTTTGTGTATTAAAACAAATGACAAAAAGCAAAAATAAAAAGTTAATCCTAGCCCAATATAAGCAAGAGACTACAATACTCGAACAATTAAACCATCCAAACATCCCGAATTTATTTGAAAGTTTTTCTTTTCAAAATAATCATTTTTTTTCAATGGAATACATCAAGGGAAGAAATTTAGAAGAAGTGCTTTTTCTAAAAGAACAAGTGTTTACGGAGAGAGAATCATTAATACTAATCAGGGACTTATTACAAGTTGTTGATTATATCCATTCCATGGGTTTTATACATGGAGATATTAGAATACCTAATATTATAATCAACGATCAGAAACCTTATATCATTGATTTTGGTTTAGCTAAAAGATATATGAATGAAACAAGCAATGGTGATTCCAATAAAAATAATGTAGGACTTTTAAGAGAAGACTTTTATGACATAGGCGACCTATTACTATTCTTACTATATTCTAATTATCATACAGATATTAAGAAAGGACGTTCCTGGACAGAGGAATTAACTCTCCATCCAAAAACGTCCCATCTATTAAAACGATTACTCCGTATGGAACAACCTTATTTCACTACAAAGGATATTATTACGGATGTGAATCAAACTATTGACCATTTAACTAACGTGATATATTAACTGCTGCTTCCAAACCCTTTGCGTTTATAACGGTGACTTCCTTGAGATGAAGAATGTCTGCGGTCATCACTGCTGCTGTGTCTGCGATATTTTCGATCACTTGAACTGCGACGATAAGAACCTTGCTTTCTTCTACTGCTGCCTTCTCGGTATTTCATTAGCTTATTTAAAAATTTCCCGAACATACGAACACCCCTTTTAGTAGAGTCCTCAATCTAATGTTATTAATAAGAGTGTAGAACAAAAATTAGTATTCCGTCAATTTTTATCTATATTACATACATACGTATTGGTTTGTTAATTAATGAATGAAGATTAGGAAAAAATGGACGAAGTGACTTGTTCACTTCGTCCATTTTTTGTCTGATTTACTTATGAAATGCTGGTTAATTTCAATGGATTTTTAAAGTTTCTACAAACTGCAATCATTATCAACTCACCCAATTGTCCTTCTGTCGTAAACAGTTCAATTATGAATGAAATCTACTGCATAGCCTTCACCATTAAATAGGATATAAAAGTATTGAATGGTATAATCTGTTTGTCATTTATCTATTTTGGGTATCATAATAGAGACATTTACTGTTTGAAATGTAAAGCTCATACATTTATTGATGAAAAGGAGTTAGTGATGTTGGATACAATTGCTTGGTACACCCCATTGTTTGGAACGGTATCACTGTTGATAGTGGCACGGTATTATAGCGATTGGAAAAATTGGAGAAAATACTACCCAACGATTCTTTTCATCAACTTAGTCAGTCTTTTTGCTTATATTTTGACAGTTGATAATCCATTGTGGTTATATCATGAAACGTTTTTATTTCCAAACCGAATGATACATGAATTTAGATTGATTCTCTTTGTGTTCCCATCAATTATCTTATTGTACTTGACCTTTTATCCATATAAATCTGTTATGTTAAAACAACTCGGATATATTATCCTATGGGGTATAGCCTTGTCGATAGTAGAAGTTGTATTTGTTCTGTTAAAAATCATAACGTATCACAATGGTTGGAACATGGTTTGGTCAGTAGTGATTTGGTTTATTATATTACCCGTGATAGCTATTCATCATAAAAAACCAATCTGGGTATGGTTAATTTGTGCAGTATTTAGTGTGTTTGTTATTATTTACTTCAATATTCCTTTCTTAGATTGGTCGAAGTGAATTATGACTTCGATCATTTTTTTGATTTTTTTTTGGAATAGATCTGTCCAAAACCCAAATTAACTTTTCATCAATTTAAAGACGTGCTATGTTTGTATTGATTAATAGTAGTGTATTAATTAGTATCTATTCAATCATGTTCTAAATTCCATTCTATCTTCTTACAGTATAATACGAGAACAAAAAGGGAGAGCATCATGTATGTTAATTGATGGAGTGTTTTCTGGTGGTGGCTTGAAAAATTTTGCATTGGTGGGGGCCTATCAGGTACTAGAAGAAGAGGGCTTTCGCTTTAACCGGGTAGCGGGAACAAGTGCAGGAGCAATCCTTGCATGTTTTATAGCAGCGGGGTATTCAGGTAAAGAAATTGAAGAGATGTTGGATGAGTTAGATTTCCAATCCTTTCTCGATCCGCGTAAAACAATAATTCCATTACCGATAATGAAATGGTTACTTTTTTATTGGCGAATGGGCTTATACCAAGGGGAAGCAATGGAGAAATGGTTCATGGATAAATTGGCAAATAAAGGCGTCTATACGTTTGGTGATTTACCCTCTGGAACGTTGAGGCTCATTACTTCTGATTTAACGAACGGAAGAATGATGGTTCTTCCCGATGATTTAGTACGCTACGGGATAGTAGCAGAAACCTTTTCAATTGCTCGAGCCTTACGTATGAGTTGTGGACTTCCATTTTTTTTTGAACCTGTTAAATTGACCTCTGGTACTGGAAAGACAATTGTTGTAGACGGTGGGGTATTGAGCAACTTTCCAATTTGGTTATTTGACGAACAAGATGGGAATAGACAACGACCAGTTCTTGGCTTGAAAATTAGTCGTGGCCACGAAGAACCCAAAGGCCATAAAATTGATAATGCATTGAATTTATTCCAAGCACTTTTTTCAACAATGCAAAATGCACATGATGAAAAATACATTTCTAGAAAATTTGAAAAAGATATTGTTTTTATTCCAGTTAATGATACGAGTACAACTGACTTTAACCTTACTCAAGAAGAGAAAGAAGATCTAATGGAAATGGGACGAAGTAGCACCATTCAATTTTTAAAAACATGGTCACCAGTGATTAGCAAAAAAAATTATCAAATTGTGTACCGTAATTATTAATTATTAAAATATCCTGTAAATAGAGTTAACTTTCATTCTTCATGATCTCCGAAAAAAGCCTATGGTTAAAAAAGTTTGATTCCATGATATGATTCAAGCTTTTTTAACCATAGACAAATGTTTGCTAATTGAGTCAATTTCACAATAAAAAATCTAGGAATAAAATCCGAAAAAAGTTGATTTCCGCTCCATCCTGACGCTTTCCGTGGGGCACACCATCGGGCCAACAGGATGTT
>NZ_ALJG01000344.1 GCF_000286315.1 Paenisporosarcina sp. TG20
GAACGTTTAAGTTCAAGTTGTTTTCAATACCAACAGGTGTCGGCGGAAGAAAACGTTTTGCTTAAACATCTAGTGTTTAAGACTTTAATAGTTGACGTTTTGCTGTTCAGTTTTCAAGGTTCATTTGGCGTGCCGCTCGTTTTGGCGACTTTAATATCATATCAAATTATCATCTTCATGTCAATGAAAAGTTTTAACTATTTTCATTCACTATGTTGCCATCAAAATAGCAACTTGATTAATATACCACAATTTACAGTAGAAATGCAAGTCTTTTTTGATAAAAGTAAAAGGAGCTAGAATCTCTTCTAGCTTCTTTTATTTCCTTAATCACGGTTTCGCATTTGCGGGAATAACAGTACATCACGAATTGAAGGTGAGTTTGTTAACAACATAATTAATCGATCAATCCCAATACCGAGTCCTCCTGTTGGAGGCATTCCATATTCAAGAGCCTCAATAAAGTCATCGTCCATCTCATGTGCTTCATCATTACCCGCTTCTTTTTCAACAAGTTGCGCTTCAAATCGTTCACGTTGATCAATTGGATCGTTTAATTCAGTGAAGGCGTTTGCGTGTTCACGACGCACGATAAACAACTCGAAGCGATCTGTAAAGCGACCGTCTTCCGGATTTTTCTTTGCTAGTGGGGAAATTTCCACAGGGTGACCGTAAATGAATGTAGGTTGAACTAATGACTCTTCGACTTTTTGTTCAAAGAATTCGTTTAGAATATGTCCAGCTTCCATAGAAGGTTTTACGTCTACACCGTGTTCTTTTGCAAAAGCATGTGCTTCTTCCCTTGTCACTCGTTCCCAGAAATCTACACCCGTTACTTCTTTGACCGCATCTGCCATGTGTAGTCGTTTCCATCCAGGTGATAAATCAATTTCATCTTCTCCATACATTAGTTTCGTTGTCCCAAGTACATCTAGTGCGACATGGGCAATTACTTCTTCGGTTAACTCCATGATGTCATTGTAATCTGCATATGCTTCATATAACTCAAGCATAGTGAATTCCGGATTGTGGCGTGTTGATATCCCTTCATTTCGGAATACACGTCCGATTTCATAAACTTTTTCAAGACCTCCAACGATTAATCGTTTTAAGTGTAGTTCAATTGCAATGCGCATATATAATGTCATATCTAATGCATTATGATGTGTGACAAACGGGCGGGCGGAAGCTCCACCTGCGATAGAATGCATAAGTGGAGTTTCCACTTCCAGGAATCCTTGTGCATCCAGGTAACGACGCATTGACTGAATGATCCGGCTACGTGTAATAAATGTATCTTTACTTTCTTGACTTGAAATTAAGTCTAAGTAACGTTGACGGTATCGTTGTTCAACATCTTTAAGGCCATGGAATTTTTCCGGCATTGGACGTAGTGCTTTTGTTAAAAACGTAAATTCAGTCGCTTTAACCGAGAGCTCGCCCACTTGTGTACGGAAAACGTTACCACGAACGCCGACGATATCGCCTAAGTCTGATGAAGTAAATAAGTGATAGGCTTCTTCACCAATTATATCTTTACGTACGTAAATTTGAATTTGCCCCTCAGAATCTTGAAGATGTGCGAATCCCGCTTTCCCTTTTCCGCGCTTTGTCATGATTCTTCCTGCAATTGTTACTTCTTGTAGTTCTTCATCTAATGATTCATTTGAAAACTTTTCAAATTCCCCAAGAATTCCTTTTGATAAATGTGTACGTTCAAAGCGGCTACCAAATGGATCAATACCACTTTCTTTTATTGAAGTCATCTTTTGGCGTCTCACCAAAATTTGATCATTTAACTCTTCTACTTGAGACATATTCATTTCACTCCATTTCCTTGTAATAACTCGGTTTATTCATATACAGAAAGCTAATAAAGCACGGTTAGTCCATATTCTACCTTACCTACATCTGAAGGGAACATCAATTTTTTGTAAAAATAGGTGAAAAGAAAATACTTTTCTAACTCCATCTCTAGTTATTTATAATGAACCTATTGTACACAAATTAACAACTGTCTTCACGTATAAGGTGCTTTTCCAGTAAATATATAGAAGTCACTTAACTCTGAGGGAATTCTTATATGTACAAAGGGGAGCTATCATCAAAAGTGACAGCTCCCCCCAGACCTTCTTTATATAACACTAGCTTCAAGTTCACGACCTAAAGCCATTTGCTCGTCTGCAAAGTTGTTGATGAATGTCCGTAATTCTAGTGCGGATTCTGTTTGGTTAATTAAGTTACGTGCTATTCCGTTTCCACGGATGCCTTTTAAATACCATGAAGCATGCTTACGCATTTCTCGAACAGCAATGTTTTCACCTTTCAGTGCAACTAAACGTTCAAAGTGAAGTAAACATACATCCATCTTCTCGCGAACAGATGGTTCAGGTCTTAATTCTCCAGACTCCAAGTATTCTACAGTACGGTAAATCATCCAAGGGTCACCTAAGGCGGCGCGGCCAATCATGACAGCATCAACACCTGTTTCCTCTAACATGCGCTTCGCATCTTGAGGTGTTTCTACATCACCATTGCCGATAACAGGAATATTGACGCTTTCTTTCACTTGACGAATGATATCCCAGTCAGCATGTCCTTCATACATTTGCACACGCGTACGCCCATGAACTGCTACCGCTGAACCACCAGCACGTTCAATTGCTTGCGCGTTTTCAACTGCATATAAATGATCTAAATCCCAGCCTGTACGCATTTTTACACTGACAGGTTTTTTAACGTTATCCACAACAGTCGCTACCATCTCGTAAATTTTTTCAGGATCTAGTAACAACTTTGCGCCCGCTTCACATTTAATAATCTTCGAAACGGGACATCCCATATTGATATCAATAATATCGGCATTCGTATTTTGGTCAACATATTTCGCCGCTTCAACAAGCGTATCCTTGTCGCCACCAAAAATTTGTAAAGACAACGGGTTTTCTCTCTCGTCAATGTACAACATGTTTAATGTTCTTGCGTTTTTATTCACTATTCCTTTATCACTAATCATCTCTGCATAAACAAGTCCCGCACCAAACTCTTTAACCGTCAATCGGAATGCCGAGTTACAAATACCAGCCATCGGCGCTAAAACTACTCGGTTATCCATTATGTGGTTGCCAATTTGAAACGACTTATCACTCATCTTTGTCATGATTTCCTCTCCTTTCCTTATATATAGGTTTTACCCATTAACTCTTCTACCTTTATATGAAGCACGGATGCTATTGTCTCTAATTGTTCTTGTGTCGGTACTCGAGTTCCACGCTCGATTTGACCTAATATCGATGTAGACATGCCTATTTCTTTGGACAAATCGAGTTGCTTCATCGCTTTTAATTTTCTAAATGCACGAATGCGTCGACCCCAGCGATTACTTTCCATACACGAACGCCTTCTTTCTGTACTTCTTCATACTTCCAAAAAGGGACTCCCGTTACTGGATGAATACTATCAGCCACTAATTCAAGTAAAGGTACGAGAACAAAACCTCGCTCATGCATTCGCGGATGAGGGATAGTAAGTTTACTCGACTCTATATTATCATTGTTATAGAGTAAGATGTCAAGGTCAATACATCTTGGTCCCCAACGAAATTCCCGTATTCTACCTAGGTTTTGTTCTGTTTCTAAACAAATAGTAAGTATCTCTTTCGCAGACAATTTACTTTTTATTTCTACAACCATATTTAAAAATGCCGCTTGGTCAGTATACCCAACGGGATCTGTTTCATAAATAGATGAAATTCGGGTTACTTCTAAGTCTGCCTGCTGTTGCAACATTCTTACGGCATCTTGTAACATTTCTAAACGACCACCAAGATTCGATCCTAACGATAGGTAGGCGGTATTCATGCAAACTTACCTCTCGTAATCTCGACAGCTATTGAACGATAATGACCCGGAATTGGAGGGTCTGGTTTAATTACTATAACCTTACACCCTTTAACAAGAT
This sequence comes from Paenisporosarcina sp. TG20, assembly GCF_000286315.1. Lineage (GTDB taxonomy): Bacteria > Bacillota > Bacilli > Bacillales_A > Planococcaceae > Paenisporosarcina. The sequence goes on from NZ_ALJG01000344.1 coordinate 3,961, forward strand.
CTTTATAAGTGGATAGAATCTCAGTTGCAATTCGTTCTGCAACAGTCTCCACCAACTTCGCTGGTTCACCTTCAACAATTTTTTGACATATGAAAAACGCCTCTGCATAGTTAACGGTTTTCTCTAAATCGTCTGTTTGACCAGCTTCTTGTAAATCCACAGCAAGCGATAGTGTGACACGGAATCGTTGACCAAGTTTTGTTTCTTCAGGAAACACACCATGATTCCCCCAGAATTCCATTTCGTTTACATGAATATAATCCATTCCCCTTGCCCCCTTAACGTTCTATATATTTCTTTTTACTCGTAAGTACGTCCATCATGCGGACAGTGCGGACAATTTCTTTCACATCATGTACTCTCATCATATGACACCCCTGCATGATGCCGAAAGAAACTGTTGCAGCAGTTCCTTCTAAGCGTTGTGAGACAGGAAGGTCTAATACTTTACCCACAATTGACTTGCGCGATGTTCCAAGTAACACAGGATAGCCCATCTCCACGAGGTCTGATAAATGTTGCATCATTAAAATATTATGATGGATGGTTTTACCAAATCCAATGCCAGGGTCTAACCAGATATGATGATTTGGTACTCCTGCATCTTTCGCGATTTGCACACTTTCTTCTAAATCCCTACGGACATCTAGCCAGAAATCTGTGTACTTCGTTTCTTTCTTGTTATGCATCAGTAAAATAGGTACGCCAAGTCTTGCAGCTACTTCGGCTATGGCAGGTTCTCGTCTTGCTCCCCATACATCATTAATAATATGTGCACCAGCCCGTATTGACGCCTCCGCCACTTTAGCTTTATAGGTATCAATTGAAATAGCTACATCTAACTCGCGTGATAATGCTTCTATGATAGGTATGACACGGGATAATTCTTCCTCCAGACCCACTGCAGCATGACCAGGACGAGTTGATTCTCCCCCTACATCAATTATTCTTGCACCGTCTGCAACCATTTTCTTCGCATGAATGACGGCAGATTCAACAACGTTAAATTTTCCCCCATCTGAGAAAGAGTCTGGTGTGACATTTAATATTCCCATGACAATTGTTTCATTATGAAAATCAAATACCTTTCCATTCACTTCAAATGGTTTTGTATAGTTTTTTAAATTCACTTCTGTCGCTCCCTGCCCGCCTGCTCAACGTAAAGTTCGTGTAATTGCTGATAGATCAATCCAGCTTTCCCTTGAAAATGAGTTGATTCAACCTGACTAATTGGAACCAACTCTTGTACGGCATTTGTTACAAATACTTCGTCAGCAGCTTCTAACACGTCTTGTGTAAATAAACCTTCTACTACCTTAATGCCGAATACATTAGCTTTTTTGATGACCCAGTCGCGTGTAATTCCAGCTAATATTCCCGCGTCTAGTGATGGTGTATAAAGTACACCTTTGTTGGTCCAAAAAACATTTGATGTAATACCTTCGGCCACATGTCCCTCTTTTGTCAAAAAGAATCCTTCTTGCTCGGCAAGTGAAGACAATTCTAAACGTGCATGTACATTGTTTGCATAGTGATGTGATTTGTGACGGTTTTCACTCTCCGGTGTATTACGCCGAGTTTTTAACCACATCGCGGTTTTTTCTTTACCTCGTATGATGAATGGCAAGTCTTTTCGAAACAAGATGATGGTAGGATTTTCGTATACAGTTGGCGCTAAACCAATATCATGGACACCCGCCGAAATATTTAACCGAAAATAACCATCTCCTCCACCGCTTAGCTTAGTTAATTCACATATAAGTGGGTATAACGTATTCGTATTTAATTGGTGATCAATCCGAAATTCATCTAGTGCATTTTGCATTCGAAGAACATGGTCTTCGAGCAAGAAAGGGTGCCCCTCATACGTACGAAAAGTTTCAAAAAAGCCTAACCCATATAAAAAACCGTGATCAAAAGGAGAAATACGTAGCTCTTCTGCTTTTATAAACTCTCCGTTCATCCAAGCCCACACTATACTTCCTGCTTCTTTGCCATGTGGCAATAAGTATCAATGAAATTGCGAATCAACTGTTTTCCTTGTTCTGTCAGAATCGATTCTGGGTGGTATTGAACACCTTCAATTGGGAGCTCACGATGACGAAGCCCCATAATCTCACCTGCTGCAGTCCACGAAGTTACTTCTAAACAATCAGGAAGAGATTCCTTCTCAACAATTAAAGAATGATATCGAGTTGCTAGAAATGGATTTGGCATTCCAGTGTTTACTCCTTTGCCATCATGATGAACCGGCGATGTTTTCCCATGCATTAAACGCTCAGCACGAACGACATTACCACCGAATGCTTGTCCAATTGATTGATGACCAAGACAAACACCAAAAATTGGAATCAGTCCAGCAAAGTGAGTTACAACCTCTAGGCTAATACCCGCTTCATTTGGCGTACATGGCCCAGGAGAGATAATAATCATTTCTGGATTTAACGACTCAATTTCTTTCATCGTTAGTTCATCATTTCGTTTAACCACTAACTCTTCGCCTAGTTCACCAAAATATTGAACTAAATTATAAGTAAATGAATCGTAGTTATCAATCATTAAAATCATGTTTGGTCACACCCTCTGCCATTGCTTTTGCTTGCCAAAGCGCTTTTGCTTTGTTTAACGATTCGGTGTACTCATTTGCGGGATCTGAATCAATAACGATACCCGCTCCAGCTTGTATATGTGCTATTCCATTTTGCACATATGCTGTACGAATAACGATGTTGAATTCCAAATCACCCGTAAAACCAAGCCACCCGATAGAGCCTGTATATAAACCACGTCTTACTGGTTCAAGTTCTTCAATAATTTCCATTGTCCTAATTTTGGGTGCTCCTGTGATGGTCCCGCCCGGAAACGTAGCGCGAATGACGTCCGTATTTGAAGTGTTTTTAGCAAGTATTCCTCGAACGTTCGATACAATATGCATCACATGCGAATATTTTTCGATAACCATGAACTCATTCACTTCAACAGAACCATACTTAGATACACGGCCTAGATCATTGCGCTCTAAATCAACCAACATGACATGTTCAGCACGTTCTTTTTCATTATCGATTAATTCTTTCGCAAGTAGCGCATCTTCTTCTTCATTGTTTCCACGAGGACGTGTACCGGCAATTGGACGAGTTGATAATTCATCACCCTTTTTCTTTACTAACAATTCGGGAGACCCTGATACAACTGCAAAATCAGGTGATTGAATATACGCCATGTAAGGTGAAGGGTTAAATGAACGCAACGCTTCATAGTACGTGACTGGTGAAACTGATAGCGCTTTCGATTGCCGCACCGATAAGTTCACTTGGAACACATCACCTTGACTAATATATGTTTGAACTTGTCTTACAGCATCTTCGAATGTTGGACCCGTCATTGAGACTTGTATTTCTATGTCATCTTCAAGTACCTCTGTTGCATCACCTGAAGAAAATAGTCTTGACTCTAAACCTAACTTAGCAGCTTGTTGCCACTTTTCACATTCTGCTTCCAAATTAACATCAACTGTCGAAGTGTGCATGATATGCACACTTTCGTTTTCTATATCTAAAACTGCCCAATGATCAAGCAAGTAAAAAAATAAATCCGGAATATGTAGATCGTCTTCCGTATTATTTGGAAGTGATTCAATTTGGCGTACATAGTCGTAAGTAATAAATCCAGCCGCTCCACCTTGGAAATCGGGTAAATTGGAGATATGTGCGAATTGATACTCCGCTACTAATTCTTCGACTAATTGTAATGATTCTCCGTGTCTTTCTTCTACTTTCCCATTGCGCCACTTGATACGTAATCCTTCTTCAATCGATTCTATAATAGCCAACGGATTCCAAGAAGCTACGCTAAATTGACCCCCACGACCACTTTCCATCAAGATGTGATGAGATTCAACACGTGTTAACTCTTTATACGCATAATAAAATTCATCTTTATTCAATGAAGTTTTAATGGTATGCAATTGAACATCATGCACGTTCGGTTTCCCCCTGAAAAAACAGTATTGCCTTTATCTTATCGTGAATGACTAGTTAAACGCCACTACAAAAACACAGCTAACACCAATAAAGGCGCTAGCTGTGTTTTTTCTTGTACGTTTATCGCAATATCTACTATTTATTTTCGTCAAACTGGTATAGAGGTGTACTTAAATAACGTTCTCCATTTGAAGGAAGAATAGCTAAAACTTTTTTACCCTTACCTAGTCTGCGCGCCACTTCTAACGCTGCATATAAAGCTGCGCCTGATGAAACGCCACCTAAAATTCCTTCTTCACGAGCTGCTCTACGTGCTGTTTCATATGCATCTTCGTTTGAAACTTGAATGACGCTATCGTAAATATCAGTATTTAACACTGCAGGCACAAAACCTGCGCCAATTCCTTGAATTTTATGAGGTCCTGGTTGTCCACCTGATAAAACTGCCGAATCTTTAGGTTCAACTGCTACAATTTCAATGCCCGGGAAGTTGTTTTTCAATACTTCACCTGCACCAGTAATCGTACCGCCCGTACCAATTCCGGAAATGAAAGCATCTAGTTGATCCATAGCTTCTACAATTTCTGGACCTGTTGTTAAGCGATGTACTTCTGGATTTGATAGATTATTGAATTGTTGGGGCATAAACCAACCTTTTTCTTCTGCTAGTTCAGTTGCTTTTGCAATTGCACCTTTCATTCCATCCGGGCCTGGAGTTAACACCAAGTCCGCACCGTATGCTCGCAACAAATTACGTCGCTCCATACTCATCGTTTCAGGCATAACCAGTACAGTTTTATACCCTTTAGCCGCTGCGATCATTGCAAGACCGATTCCAGTGTTACCACTTGTCGGCTCAATAATCGTGTCCCCTTGTTTTAACTTCCCGTCTCGCTCACCCGCTTCTATCATCGAAAGAGCAATACGGTCTTTTACACTACTGCTTGGGTTAAAGAATTCTAACTTTAAATAAACCTCTGCATCTTCAGGCCCTGTTAAACGGTTCAATTTCACAATCGGTGTTTTCCCTACTAAATCCGCGACTGAATTACCTATACGTGTCATTTCCTCACTCCTAATCCCTAGTAGTTTAATTGGTTTTGTTATCTTAATCCTACCAATAGTTGTGACTTTTCGCAAATAAAAAGCAGCTCCTAAATGATTCATAGAAACTACTTGAGTATATTGTTATAATACGTAACTTTACGCATTTTATGTCTAGTTCTGGAAATCTAGCAATCTGGTTGTACAATAATTGACGTTGGTGAAAGAAAATCCCCCTCCCTTTAAAGGGAGACGAGGAGGATCTTCACTAACGTCATTTTTTATAAATATATTGGATAATGTAGGTTTCCGTTCCAAGCGGACGCTTTCCGCGGGCACGGCTTCAGCCGCTTCCCTCGCTGCGCTCAGTCCAGGGTCTTCAGCTCGCGCTGTTCCCGCTGGAGTCGCCGCTTTCCACTTCAATCAGCTGGAGGGTCTGGGTAAGAAAAATTCCCTTTATATATAAAGAAAACAAGTGAAATTCCCTGTAGAATCAAAGTCGACCAAAACCATCATTCAGGAGGAAATTCACTTGTCGTGTTCTAATAATAATAAAACTTTGCTTGATATTAAAGACCCAAACATTATTTTTGATGAAGATTGTGTAAAAGAAGGAACCTATAAAGGCAAACGGTGTAAATATATTTTCGGAAAGTTAACCTATACTCCCACACATTGTGTGAAATGCGGTGTAAAAAACATCGACTTTACAGTCTATAAAAACGGGACACAATTATCAAGAATTACCTTACCCATTACGGGTATAAATCCAACTTACATACTTCTACAGAAACAACGTTTCATGTGCCAAGCCTGTCAAAGTAGTTTTACCGCTAAAACACCGATTGTTCAACGGAATTGTTTTATCTCACAAAATGTAAAAGCACAAGTCATATTAAAGTCTGCTGAAGCACAGTTGCTTAGGTCTATCGCGAGGGATTGTTCAGTATCACCCGCAACCGTTCATCGGCAAATTAATCAAGCCGTAAAACAATTTATCCCACACTACAAGGCACTACCTAAGCACCTTTCTTTTGATGAGTTCAAATACGCAAAAGGTGAAATGGCCTTCGAATATATAAATGCGGAATCAGGCGACATATTGAATATCCTAGATAGACGAGATAATCTTACGATTAAGAATCACTTTATTGTGAACTACAGTTTGACTGACCGTCAACATGTGGAAACCGTAACAATTGATATGAATGCGGGTTATGTAAGTGTGTTTCCACGGGCGAAAATTATCATTGACCGATTCCATCTGGTTCAACTGATTAATCGCTCTATGAATAAATGTCGTATTCAGGTCATGAATCAGCTAAGAATGTCCAATGGGGACGATATGAAGAAATACCGTCGCCTTAAGCGTTATTGGAAGCTATTATTAAAAAAACGTTCAGATCTATCCAGCGTAGAATATAAGTATTATCCATTGTTTGGCCAACGTACAGGGCAAAGTATTGTAGATGAAATGTTACATTATGATCCTGTACTAAAAGCAAACTATGAACTTTATTAAGAATTAATGGAATCCATGGCAAATAAGGACTTCGAAGCACTATCGTCCTGTTTAACAAATGCGGTTCCATCTGCAATTTCAAATTATATGAGAATAAGTTTAAAAACGTTGAGAAAACATCTTCCATTTATAGAAAACAGTTTTATTTCCCCCTACAATAACGGAAGAATTGAAGGGAACAACAATAAGATCAAGGTATTGAATCGTGTCGCCTATGGATATAGAAAATTCCAGAACTATAGAAAACGGATTCTGTTACACTTCAAGTTAAAACCATCGGTTAAAACAGCAGGAACAAGGACAATCCCATTTTGACGCTGCGTAACATTTATGAGAATTTAATAGGCTTGAAAGTCTTTTGTCTATTTTTATGTAATTCATAAGTGCAATACTAGTTGTTTGTAGTGCAAGATGGCGACTCCAGCGGGAACAGCGCGAGCTGAAGACCCCACAGGAGCGTGCTTTTCGCGACGAGGAGGCTGAAGCCGTGCCCGCGGAAAGCGTCCATTTGGAACGGAAAACAACGGGATACATGGAAGGTATATGAAAAAGGACTATCCTAAAAAATCAGCTTTACTGACTTCTTGGATAGCCCGACAATAACTAAGTTATGGTTGGCTACTATTCTTCACCAACGTCATTTGACAAAGAACCAGCATTCTTTAGTTTCTATCGCCAGCTAACACTTCCACTTCGGCCACCACAAAGTGGGTCATGAAAGCGTAGCTAAGAGGAACGAGCGGGAACAAGGCGGTTTCAAATTCATTATTTGACCTTTAGGAATTATTCCCCATAAAACCATTTAGTATTAAACTCTCTCCAGAATGCTTCTGGCGAAACAGATTGGGGTAATTGCTCCAATGCCAATTCTCGCTTAATGTGGTCTTTTATATTTTCATAAGAGAATGTTTGTGCCTTTGCAATATCTTGAACAAAAACAACACCATATCTACCATTTGCAAGTGAAACAGCATCACTCCATTGATTCACTTCTAGTTTACTTGCTGCGGTTACAACCGCAGGGTCTATGTTCTCTTGACCCTCCGATATAAATCCAATATCTCCACCAAGACTTCCTGAAGATATATCTACAGAAAGTTCACGAGCTAATACATCAAATGACGATCCATTATCTAATTCCTTAACTGCATCTTGTGCGTCTGATTCTGACTGCAAGACTATCAAACTAGCTCGAAAAGTAGTAGGGACATTATAAAGCGATTGATTTTCATTATAGAATGTTTGGACTTTCTCATCTTCTATCACAACATCTTTTGTTAAGACTTTATCCAAAATAAGTTGTGAACGTAATTTCTGACGTGTTATCTCTTGGTTAAGCGACTGGACATTTGTAATCGCGCCATCTTGAGCAGAACGTATTAAAGCTAACTCTAAATCTATTTCTTTATCTGTTACTTCAATATCGTATTCTTGCGCTGCCGTATCCATAACTTTTGCATTAACTAGTTCTAACAATGTAGCTTTTCCATACTGCTCTTCCATAGCGACCATCCAGTCTTCACGGGTAATACTAACCCCTTCAACTGACGCCACTTCTTCACCACTGCCAGTCGGTCCGTTTGGAATCACCCAAGCGATGAACCATAATAAATTTCCCAATAGCAATAGTGCTAAGAGAATAAGGATTGGCTTTGTTTTCAATCTCCTCTTTGTGGGTCGACCATCTAGTGGCCGACCTCCTCCGTTATGATTTGATTTCATCAATTATAGATTCCAATTCTTCTTGCGAATAGTCATACATTTCCATACAAAAATGACATTGAGCTTCCGCTTTACCATCTTCTTCAATCATTTCTTGAATTTCAGCTTCACCTAATCCCATAATCGCAGCACCGAAACGTTCTTTTGAACAATTACAATCAAACGTTACGGGCATTCGATCTAGAATTTGAACGTTTTCAATCCCTAATATCTCTTGCAATAATTCTTCAGGCGTTAAACCTCTGGCGATTAATTTAGAAACTGGCTCCATGAAACTTAGTTTTTGTTCGATAATCGAAATCGTTGCATCTTCAATTCCTGGCATTAATTGGATAATAAATCCACCAGCCGCTAAAATTGTATTATCCGGATTAACTAGAACTCCTAAACCTACAGAAGTAGGGATTTGTTCTGAAGCCGCAAAATAATACGTGAAGTCTTCGCCTAATTCACCTGAAACAATAGGTACTGATCCTGTAAAGAAATCGCGCATCCCAAGATCCTTAACAACCGTTAATAAGCCTTCTGTCCCAACCGCACGACGTACATCTAACTTTCCGTGTTCATTCAGATCAAAGTGAGTTTGGGGTTTTGAAACGTATCCGCGCACTTCGCCCTTTGAATTGCTATCGACAATAATAGGTCCAATTGGTCCGTTTCCTTCAACTTTAACCGTAATCTTGTCTTCTCCTTTTAGCATAGCACCCATCATGACACCTGCAGTCATCGAGCGACCTAGAGCAGCTGATGCAGTTGGCCAAGTCTCATGGCGTTGTTGCGCTTCTCCAACTGTTTCCGTTGTACAAACAGAATATGCGCGTACTTTTCCTTCAAACGCAAGGGCTCTTACTAAGTAATCATTCATTGTTACCCCTCTTTTCTTATTGATTGAGTTCGTATATTATGTACAATCCTTTTAAAGTTAGGTATGGATCTATTGAATCAATCATTGTTGTTTCTGCTGCAATTAAACTTGCCATTCCTCCTGTTGCAATGACAGTGGGCTTCCTATTACTTTGCGCCTTCATACGTGAAACAATACCTTCAACTTGACCAACATATCCAAAAACAATACCTGCCTGCATCGCTGAAACCGTATTTCTCCCAATCACATTTTCAGGTTTGGTTAGTTCAATACGTGGCAATTTGGATGCTTTTGCAAATAGCGCTTCGATAGAAATACCAATACCGGGCGCTATTGCACCACCCATGTATTCCCCATTTTCATTTATGTAGCAATACGTTGTGGCCGTTCCAAAATCAACAATAATTAAAGGAGTTCCATACTCTTCTATAGCCGCCACCGCATTAACGATACGGTCCGCTCCTACTTCACGAGGGTTTTCATATTTAATATTTAAGCCCGTTTTCACTCCTGGACCTACAACGAGAGGTTTAAGGCCAAAATACTTTTGACACATACGTTCTAACGCAAACATAATGGGTGGAACAACTGACGAAATAGCAATCCCTTTAATTTGGCTAAAATCAATCTCTGCATGGTTAAACAAAGACTTTACTTGCATGCCATACTCATCTTCTGTTTTATAACGATCGGTTTCCATGCGCCAATGATGAATAAGTTTATCGTTGTGATAAACACCAAGGACAATATTCGTATTTCCTATATCCAAAACAAGTATCATAGTTGTACCTCGCAAATTTAATTTTTTTCTACTATATTGGAGTATTCTTGTGTTCACCAACTCAACCAAGTGAACTTTATACCTCTAAAATTTCATATTTGCTGTCAAGCTAACTTGTACTATTTCAAAAGTCATCATACCATATTTAGTGGATAAAAAAACTGATTGACTTCCACTGTGGGAGTCAATCAGTTTTCATAGTTTATTTATTATTTTCGATTTTCGTTGATGTCACCTGTGGGTTTACCTGTCGTTTCTTCCTCAGGTAAATCACTAATTGATGGATCGTTAGGAGCTCCTGTAACATCTGGAGTTACTTCGTCAACCTTTTCCGTATCTGCATCAATTTTCTTTTCTGGAGTTGCTTCAATTGAAGCAACCGGACGAACTGGTAAAGTACCATGTTCTTTCAGGTGCATAATTTGTCCAGCATCCAACGTTTCCACTTCAAGAAGTGTTTTAGCAATAAGCTCAAGTAACTCTACTTTTTCCGTCAAAATTTCTTTTGTACGGGCATATTGTTCCTTAATCATACGCTGCATTTCTTGGTCAATTTCATATGCTATCGCATCAGAATAATTTTGTTCAGAATTAAAGTCACGACCTAAGAAAACATTTCCGCCTTGAGCTGTACCAAACTGCAACGGTCCAAGTTTATCACTCATACCGTATTCAGTTACCATACTTCTAGCAATGCTCGTTGCACGTTGGAAATCATTATGTGCACCCGTTGATACTTCACCGAAGACGACATCTTCAGCCACGCGTCCACCAAGTAAACCAGAAATTTTATCTAATAGTTCTGGTTTAGTCATGAAGTAACGATCTTCTTTAGGTAACATAACGGCATAACCGCCAGCTTGACCACGAGGAACAATGGTTACTTTATGAACAATCTCTGCATCATCTAAAGTTAAACCAATTACGACGTGCCCAGCTTCGTGGTAGGCAACAATTTTACGTTCTTTAGCAGAAATTACTTTGCCTGTTTTAGCAGGCCCTGCAATAACACGGTCAGTCGCTTCATCAATATCAAGCATATCAATTTTTGTCTTATTACGACGAGCAGCTACTAAAGCCGCTTCGTTTAGCAGGTTTTCCAAATCAGCACCAGAGAACCCTGGCGTTCTTTGTGCAACTGCTTTTAGATCCACATGCTCATCTAAAGGTTTGTTACGTGCATGTACTCTTAGGACTTCCTCACGACCTTTAACATCTGGGCGTCCCACCGAAATTTGACGGTCAAAACGTCCTGGACGAAGAAGTGCTGGATCTAGAATATCTGGACGATTCGTTGCAGCGATGATAATGATACCTTCGTTTGGACCGAAACCATCCATTTCAACTAGTAACTGATTTAACGTTTGTTCACGCTCATCGTTACCGCCACCAAGACCTGCTCCTCGTTGACGACCAACAGCATCAATTTCATCGATAAAGATAATACATGGTGCATTTTTCTTGGCGTTCCCGAAAAGGTCACGCACACGAGATGCACCGACACCAACAAACATTTCAACAAAGTCAGATCCACTAATAGAGAAGAAAGGTACACCAGCCTCTCCTGCTACTGCACGAGCAAGCAAGGTCTTACCAGTTCCCGGAGGACCTACGAGCAGAATCCCTTTAGGAATACGAGCACCTATAGCTTCAAACTTACGAGGGTCTTTCAAGAATTCAACTACTTCGATAAGTTCTTGTTTCTCTTCGTCAGCACCAGCTACATCATTAAAACTAACTTTTTTCTTTTCTGTGTCATATAATTTCGCTTTACTTTTCCCGAAATTCATCACTCGATTTCCGCCGCCACCCTGAGACTGGTTCAATAAGAAGAAGAACAGGATGAAGATGATGATGAATGGAATTAAGCCAGTAAAGAATTGCACCCAGCCGCTTGTTTCAGGTGCTTTTAAAATTTTGATATCCGTCGTTTGTATAGCGTTGTCGATTTTTGCTTGAAGATCCTGGTTATTGGGAGGAATAATTGTGACGAATTCTTCGTCTTCTTTATAATCATTCATTTTACCTCTAACTTCAAAAACTCCTGCATCCGGCTGTATAGTGAGTTCACTTACATTCCCACCTTCTAAAGCCGTAATAAACTCGCCATAATTGACATCTTTGGTTGGTTCTTGCCCGCTATTAAACGTTCCAAAAATCCCTATTATTACGAGGAAAATTAATAAATAAAATATGGTGTATCGAAATATTCGATTCATCCCGAACCTCCTCCAAAATATACAGAAAAACTATAGGTAAGCTTATCATAAGCATAAAAAAGGGTACAATAATAAGCCTTGCCTTTTAAACCTCAATATTTAATTTATTAAAAATAGAATTCTATATACTATTTATTAAAACGAGTAAACTTCTTTCTTCAAAACACCTACATACGGTAAGTTACGATATTTTTCCATGTAATCTAATCCATACCCTACTACGAACGCATCCGGTACTTTAAAGCCAATATAGTCAACATATAAATCTACCTTACGACCAGTGGGCTTATCGAGAAGTGTAACTACTTTAACTGATTTTGCTTTACGATATTTAAAAAGATCAACTAAATAGCTGAGCGTTAACCCACTATCAATTATATCTTCTATAATTAGTACGTCACGACCTTCAACACTTGTATTCAAATCTTTCACAATTTTCACTTCACCTGAAGAAAATGTGGCATTCCCATAACTTGATACGTCCATGAAATCCATTTCCATATAAACGTCCATTCGTTTCATAAGGTCAGCCATAAATGGCATTGCTCCTTTAAGTACACCAATTGCAAGAGGAAACTTGTCTTTATAATCAGCAGTTAGGACTTCTCCTAATTCAAGAATTTTTGCTTGTATTTGATCTTCAGAAATTAATACTTCTTGAATATCTTTTTCTAACATATCGGTTCCTCCTCGAACTTAGTAGCTCTCTTCTTCAATCCTCAACTTATGTGTCCAACCAGCGTGTGGCTCTTTGGTAAATCGTGCACCTAAACGAACACCTGGAACACCAATAATATCTCCTTGTTGTGTCTCAAGCAATGAAATTGATTCGCGAGAATGTCTAGGAATTTTTTCGTCAATCATTAAACGGGACAATCGTTTTGACTCTTTCATCCCTTTTAACAACAATCGGTCATCCCGTTGTCTTCCTCGCATACGAATAGGTAGTTCACTTGGTTCTAGTGTTACATACCATCCGTCATCAAGACAAAGCATATCATCTCGATTACACAATATTATCCGTAAAGAGTTCACAGATGTCCACTCCCCGGCAACAAGAATCGTTAACGCGCTAATAGATGATTCAATTGACTCAAAAGAAAAAAGCATCGTCGAGTAGTGGCGGAGCACTTTTCTTCCTTTTGGAAGATGAATCTCCCTTGATCCATCACTTTCGAGACACTGATTATGGATTTGTTCAATGAGTGAATGACTCAACCATAAACTTTTATTAGGATATATATAGTTTAATAGTAGTAGAATGACCCTTTTTTGTAAAGCAAACTCAATGTCTTGAAATAATTGTATGTCAATAGAAATGGAACGAAAGGTAGATGATATGATTATTTTTTCATATTCTTTCACAGCTAGTTTTTCCAACAATTGCTCATCTTGTTGCTGGTTCTGTGTCCAATGGGTAATCACCTCAGCAACATTTGGGTTTTCTTCCCGGACTAGAGGTACGATAGAATGGCGAAAACGATTACGTGTATATGTATCTTTTTTATTACTTGAATCTTCACGATATGTAAAGTTCTCTTTGTCCAAATAATTTTCAATTTGTTTTCGTGTTACTGATAGTAAAGGACGAATTAGCTCACCGGTCCCAAAGTGACGTTTTGAATACATTCCGTTTGTTCTAGTCCCTCTAGTTAAACCCATAAATACCGATTCAACTTGATCATCTGCGTGATGCGCTACAGCAAGTTTATTGTATCCCTGTTCTTTCATCACTTGTTCAAAGAAATAATAACGCTCTCGACGACATATATCCTGTAAATTCCCATTCTCATGTTGAACGATATCTTGTATTGGTAGAGTTTTACTATAAAAAGGAATGTCCAAATTGTGGCATGCCATTTTCACAAAACGTTCATCTTCTTCTGACTCTTCACCTCTTAAACCGTGATTTGCATGTATACAACCAATTCCAATCCCTAAAAAATCTTTTTCCTGGTTTAAAAAAACGAGGAGCGCAATTGAATCAGCCCCTCCGGAACATGCGACAAGAAGTAGATCTCCATCTCTTATCAATTGGTATTTTTGATTATATAACATAATCTGATTACGAAAATTCAACTTCTTGTCACCTCTTTTCTTTATTCTATTTTACCATTCTTTCCCGGGAAATATTTCGATAAGATGGAGAAAATAGTGACCATTCTGGAACAGCGTGTTTCATTTTGACAACAATTAACGTTCGGTCATCTTCAGTAGCGGGATATTTACGGTTAAATTCTGCCACTAGTAAATCAGCTAGTGACCCCGTTGGTGATGATTCATGCTTCTTCATTAATCGGATAAGCTCGTTCTCCTGTTCTTCTAGGGAGTAATCTGGAGAAAACATCCCGTCTGACAGCATCACTAATATATCTCCATCTTTTACTATACGTTCTTCTGCGTCGACTGACATGGTTGGTAAGAAACCAATAGGTAAGCTTTGACTATCAATCCTTACACACGTTTTCCCTCTGAGTAAATACGTAGACATACTTCCTGCTTTAAAGGACCATAATTTACCTTGCTGTAAATCCAGTAATGCTAAATCCACTGTTGCATACAAATCCGAATGATGCTTGAGTGACATTACGTAATGTAAGGTATGCAATGCTGTTTCTGGATTCATTTGATGTTGTAGGCATTCACGTAACAAACGAATAACTTTTCTGCTTTCATGGTATGCTTCCATATTTTGACCCATTCCATCAGATAACACAAATGCAACTAATCCTTTGTGCAAAGGAATGACGCTATGTGTATCACCAGAATAAACAGTATTTTGAGATGATCTAGTAAACACCGAGTATTCATACTTGAACCTTACTGCAGATATAAAGGTAATTTGAATATGAGTAAATGGGTCTTGTATTTCAGAAGTACGACTAATTTCGAATGGTTCATCATATAATTCGTGAAGTATAGGAATGATAAGTCTCTCTCCTATCATTTGATTGGTTTCCCATTCTGCTTGTTTTACAGGTAAACAAAATACTATTTTTCTCTCTCCTGGTTCTTCAGAAAGCATATCAATTTGAAAGTGAGCTATTTTTGCATCATCTAGACGTTTAGAAATTTTCTCTTCTTCCGACTCGTGATTAGTTTCATTAAACTGTAGATCAGCCATTAAATCACTTACATGCTGACTCATGTCACGTAATTGATAAGCAAGCATTTTTTTACCGTGTGCGTAATGTCCAGCTAGTTTATTGTTTGCATACTCTTCTTCAAGTGCATCAATGAATCCACTCGAACGTACACATTTTTCTTGAATTCGATCATTTAAACGATAACGTACACCAGACTTTGTATGACCACGATTCTCTTTCCAATCCTCGACCACCGGGTACATCCCTTGACCAACGACACCCCAACATTTCTCTTGTCGAAAACAGGTTCCGCATACAGAATATTCTGGTGCTTGAGTAGTTGAAGCAATTTCTTTTTGAGTTGGGAAGCGATCGTTAACCAGTTGTGTAATAAATTCAACGAATTGTTGGAAATCGTATAATTGAGTATTTACTTTGTCTGTTAGCCATTGCTCCCTTTTGAAAAGTACTGATGACGCCTTTGGAAACAATTGATTCTGAACATAGTTTATCCAAGAAATAGGTAATATAAAATAAATCATTATCGCACTCGAGAGTGAAGCAAAATAAACTTTATCTAAAGGCAAAGTCGCGTCATATACAGTGAAGAATAGTGCAGCTGCAAGAGAACCAGTAGCAATCCATACACGACCTTTATTTTGAAACAACCCTGCACATAATCCCGACAAGGCATAAACCGCAATCATGCCGCTATATGATAGTTGAGATAGGCTAAGAATTGTTCCCATTATTGTGGCAACAGCAGTTCCTACAAAAATCCCTCCAACACTTACCCCACCAAGAAGGACAATATGAACTAGCACGAGTGGAATTGAAATGACACCAAATAACAACCCGCTCATTCCCGTTAATATTAAAGCACCTACTATCACAGCTGCACCTATTCGTTCAAATGTCCATTTCGCTGTATTTAATGAATGTAAAGGTGTAAATAATTGAAATAAAAAGACTGTCATAACTGCAGATAAAATACCTTCATACAGTATCATTAAAGCTACTGATAACGGGATATCTCCGCTATACGAAACCCCTTGCCACCCAACCTGTACAAGCAATATTACCAAGGCTACTTGAAATGGGATGAATTTCTTGTTTTTCACAACACGACTTACCACTTCATAGCAACCGACTAGCAAAACATGTAAAATGGTTTGTCCAATTCCAAGGGTCAAGCTTCCGCTGAGACCTCCAATCCAAACAAAAGGTAAATACCGAGGATACCGCCTTGCAACAACAGCCCAAATAGGCAGAAAAAACGGAACGACCGCTTCAAATAACACAGCCTTCGATAAGAAGAATGCAAAAAACAAAATAAATATGGATAATATGATTTTCAGTTTCTTCTTTTTAACTACTGGTATCCAACTGTTCCAAATAGTCATTTTCTTTATACCATCAGTTGATAACGACTTCATGAAACCAATCCCTTCCTTACGATGGTTCCCATTATATGAGAAGATTCGTTTAAAGTTTGTCTTTTCATGACAGGATGAAAAAAAACATTTCGACGAAATATCAGAAGAAACGGGATAAGTTTTGTAAAAGACTTCTTGACAGTATTATATATAGGATTGTATTATTATAAATGTCTTAAAAACGGCGGCCTAGCTCAGCTGGCTAGAGCGTACGGTTCATACCCGTGAGGTCGGGGGTTCGATCCCCTCGGCCGCCATTTATTACTAGAATTATAGTGTTGAAACAAAATTAGGATTTCAAAATGTATGTCGAGAGGCAGTGCATTTTGACGATAATAACTTGTCATAAAACTCATATTACATCCTGGCCCCTTGGTCAAGCGGTTAAGACACCGCCCTTTCACGGCGGTAACACGGGTTCGAATCCCGTAGGGGTCATTAAAAAATCTACAAGAGACGTTTGTCTTTTGTAGATTTTTTTGTTTTTAATACCTCAAATTACAATTCAATTTAATTAACCACTCTAACTAGCTCAATTTGCCGTATATGATGCTGATCGCGTTCAGAGAAGTTTATAAAAAATTTCCTAATCGACAAAGCTTGTTTTCTAACACAAAATTCCTTGTCCCATTCGTCCTCTTCTATTTCTTCAAGTTTTAACGTAATGCGTTGCCGTTCCCTTTTTGCATAAGCAATCGTTTCTTCGAATGTTTAGCCGCAAGTGTTGCAGCTCGTTCATCTAACTTCTTAATAATGGAAACGGTTCAAGTTCAGCATTTTCTTTCATCATGGGTAGGCGATGTTCAAAAATAAAACGATTCCATTCGGCGACCATTTTCCAGGTGCGTAAGGACTCATACTTTGCTTTAATGATAAATCTCGCAAGATTCTAACCATGTCTGATCTATTTCTCTTTTTATATTGAGATACCCTTTTACTAATTTCCTTTCCTTCTTCACTACTTTTTCCGTATTTGATAATTGAGCTTCTTCGACCTTGGATTATCAACTTTGGAACTATGCAGTTAACATCCCCAAAACTTAGATTTCTAAGTTTTGGGGGTGTTAATTAATTCATATATTTTAAATATTCTCTTCTAAAAACACAAAAAACATCTCTGCATGTCAGCAGAGATGCTATACAAAGACACTTTTTCTACAATCAAAACAGCCAGCAAATTATCCTCGTTTTGCGCCACGACCACCACGCTTCGATTCTGTTGCACGTTTCAAAGTAGTCAAACGATCTTCACTATCTTTTAAGAAACGCGCCATTTTTTGCTCGAAATTCTCTTTAAATGGACGGTCTCGATCGTTTTGACGATTATTCGGGCGTGGACGTTGAGGACGTTCTGGTCGCTCAACTTGTGGCTTGGCTTTCCGAATGGATAGGCCGATTTTTCCATCAGCTTCGACATTCATCACTTTTACTTCAACCATATCTCCGACTTTCAAATGCTCGTTGATATCTTTCACATAGTTGTCAGCGACTTCACTGATATGAACAAGACCTGTAGAGCCACCTGGAAGTTCGACGAATGCTCCGAAATTTGTGATTCCTGTTACTTTACCTTCTACCTTGCTGCCTACTTCAATTGACATAAAAAAAATGCTCCTCCTTAAAAATTAAACCGGCTTCTTTGAAGCCTTGTAATCGTATTAGCAGACTCAAAATTAAAAGTCTTCACTTTTAATTATAACCAACAAAAAAAGAGTGTCAATAAGACTACTCTTTTGAGTTGTTGTTTTTGTCACTTTTTTCGGGAATAGCAAAAATAATTTCCCCTTTATCGGAAAGAAAGTATTCTTTTCTAGCAAGCTTCGCAATATATTCATCATCATTTAATTTAAGAATTTGTGAATTTAACATTTCTTGTTCATATCTAACTTCTTCTAATATTTGTAGTGTTTCTTCTTTTTTCTCTTCTTTTGCAGCGAGTGCTTGTGTTTGGTTAAACAAGGTAATCGTTAACCATCCCATAACGACAACAACAATGACAGCAAAAGCAGACAAACGTCTAATTAGACGAACTTTATGTGCTTTTTGACGTTTCTCTTTTCTTTCAACTGACCGAACGTAATCTTTATTAATGGATGAGATGTTTCGGTCCTCTTCGTTATTATGATTATTTACGCCCAAGTAGTTCACCCCTAATTATATACCAGTCACAATTTATTTGTTATTATAACTGATAATTCAAGTTTTTTTAAGGGACCTTAGGTTCATTTTTTTACTTAATTTTATAAATGGCCAAAATATTAGCGTTAGTAGGTTAATGAAGATACGAACTATACGGTGAATGATTTTCGTAATTAATTGGAGTATCCACCAAATAGGCTGAATGACTAGGCGTACAAACACGCGTCGCCCTATTAACATCGGTTTTCGAAACCATAATTCATAGCTGATGATTCCAACAATTTGAGCGGCTGGATCATATATTCTCCAAGAGCCATCTCTTAAATAAAATAATAAGTAGAAACTCGCAATTCCGAGTACCAACCATAATAAAATTTCAAAAAATCCTTGGTAACGTCTGAGTAATGCACCTGGACGGAAAGTTTGGCAACTGTCACGAAAGCTTTCAACTAAAAAACCTGTGGCCACGCCACTTGCAATCATGGCCAGCAGACTTAAAAATTGATAAGAAATTGTCATCCAAACAATTTATTCAAGAAGTTACGGTTTGGTTCACGTTCTTCTTCATCATATTCGAATGAACGCACATTACCTTCAAGTGTTAGTAACCCTTTGTCCACATCTAAATGAACTATGCGCAATTCGTCACCCTTAATACTTAAATGTCCTTGCGATGTTCGGACTGCGAACTCTTCTTTGTCAAAACGCTCAATAGATTTTACGGATGTTAAGTCCATACGCTTGCGATTACGTAAACTAACGACGTGATCTCCTGATGGAATCGAGATGGATGCATGTTCAGCTTGATATTGCATAAAATTCCTCCTTTACTTGTCCAGTCCATTAACTATATGCGGACAAGTAAAAAAGTAGACCACTTTACCTTAGCCTAATTTAATCTTCATCATCGACAAACTCAGGATCCACTTTTTCGAGTCTCTCTTCTTTTAAAATGGTAAACATCATTGTTGATTGTTCCTTTTTCACTGCTTCTTTTAGCATTTCAATTCGTGCTGTTACAACTTTTTGACCAAAGCGAATGCCTAGTTCATCGCCTACTTTAATCACTGAGCTTGCTTTGCTCACTTTTCCATTAACCGTAATACGCCCTTGATCTGCTACTTCTTTTGCAAGTGTACGTCGTTTAATCAAACGAGAAACTTTTAAAAATTTATCTAATCTCATTTTATTCCCCACCTTTTCGATTCTTAGCTTGTTGCCAAAATACTTCGAGTTCATCTAATGTATATGCACTAAATTTACCTTTATCTTGATTTACTTTATCTTCCACATAGTCGAATCTGTTTCTGAATTTTCGATTGGCATGCATCATCGCTTCTTCAGGCGATAGACCGTAGAAACGGGCGACATTAATAATGGTAAAAAGTACATCTCCTAATTCGTCAAGTTGTGATCCGGCTGACCCTACTTTAATTTCTTGTTTAAACTCTAGCCATTCCTCTTCAAACTTCAACCATACACCTTCCGGATCCTGCCAATCAAATCCTACTTTACTCGCTGCTTTTTGATAATTAAAAGATGTTAATAGTGATGAATCTGAACGCTCTAGCCCATCTAAAACTCGCTGTGTTTGCTGACCTTTTTCAGCCAACTTCAACTGTTGCCAATTTTGCAATACGTCTTCTGAACTTTCAACTTGTACATTTCCAAAGACATGCGGATGTCTGTGAATCATTTTAGACGAAACACTTTCAAGAACATCTTCTAAACTAAAGTATCCATTATCTTCCCCAATCTGGGCATGTAAAAACACTTGAAGCAAAACGTCCCCTAGTTCTTCAATCATTCCATCATCATCTTGATCATTTACAGCTTGTAAAAATTCATGAACTTCTTCTATTAAATATTTTTTTAATGTCTCATGTGTTTGTTCACGATCCCACGGACAGCCATCAGGCGCACGGAGCTTTGTAATAATTTCTCTGAATGTTGACCACTCTTTAATACGCTCTTCACGGCTAGTAACCGGAGGAACATAGATTGTCGTTAAATTATTTAATTCTGTAGCACGATCGAGTTCGTATAAAGGAACAACTCTCAGCACTTCTTTGCTAGTACCAGCAGCTGTTACTATGGTTACTGGATAATCTTCTGGATATTTTTCCATTAACGTTAACTTCACTTCAGAAGCACTAAATGCATCATATACTTGGGCAATTAATACGTGTTGTGACATTTGTACATCGTCTCGTTTAAACACCGTCCCATCCAATAATTGGAAGCCTTCAATTGGATCAATACGCAATGCATTAAATATTGGATCTAAAAAGCTTTGACCACCAACAATTTCAAGTTGGATGCGGCCCTCTTTTTCAGCATCTACTAACCATTGAACGGTTTGTTCTGCAACTAAGGGATGTCCGGGAACCGCATAATGCACATTGTTAGATTGTGCTAATGTGATTAATGTTTCTACAATCTCTTTATAGACAGTTTGGAATTCATCATGTTTTTCATAAATGGCATCGAAACTCTCATAGGAAATCCCTTCATTTAGTAATTCTTTAAGTACTGGATGTTCAGCGGTTCGCACATAAAGTCGTTGTGCTTTTAATAACTTTTTATATACACCCAGTGGTAATTGTTCTAAATCTCCTGCTCCTAAGCCAATCACTGTAATCGTATTCACAATTGTCACCACCTTCATTTTTTACTGTTTAACCACAATTGCACCATTGCCATTCTCCGTCCAAAAGGCAATAAAAACCATTCCTTCTCTGCGATAATTCGACTCTTTGCAATGTAAAGCAAAAAGATGATAGCACCTACCCCTACACTTGTAAGGGCTGTAAACATAGCGTTAATCCTACTCGGTAGTCCACCAAATAACCAACTATCTACTATGAATATCCATGTTAGCACAGTAATTATCATGAATATCGAAGCTACGATTAAATGCCCGTAAAAGTTAATTGTTGCAAATCGAATCCTCAATATTGAATACAGATAAAAGTATAAACTTATTGCAATAAAGGCAAATCCAATATTACTGGCAATTGCCGCTCCCATTATCCCGTAACCAGGTAGTAACCACATATTAAAAAACCATTTAAGGGTGAGCCCAATTATCAGCAATATTGCAGTTAAAGTTACTTTTCCTAATCCTTGTAACACAGATGTCATTGTTAAAATTAATGAAAGCCAAAAGATTTGGATACAAAATACCGCGATTGTTGAGGAGAAATCTCTCGTCTCAAACAACATTTCATTAACAGGGGGCAGTACTAAAATTAGGCCAAGTGTTGCTGCCACTCCAAATAGAAGTGCGATGCGGAAGGTCAATTGAGCATATGGAATGGCATTTCTACCAGTCTTCTTTTTTGTTGCATAAGCAATCATTGGAACTATTGAAAGTGACAAAGTCGAAGCGATGAGAATTCCCATTTGAACTAAAGGTAATCCCCTGTCATATGTGCCTTTCATCTCCATCGCCGTTAAACGACTGATTCCAGCTTCAGTTAGACTTTTAAAAACTGTAAAGGAGTCTACCAGTTGAAAAAACAACAAAATAAGTGAACTCATACTAACACTTAAGCTAATGATAGTAAGTTTCTGGACAATTGGTCTGATTTTAATCGTGTTAGGAGTTCTCTTAAATAATTCATGTGATGATTTTTTTTGCACATATAGCAATAGAAGTATAATACCTGCAATTTCACCAACTATGGCACCTAAAAGTGCTGTACTACCGGCAGTATATAAAGAGGCTCCTGTCCTAACAACGATGAATGTACCCACCAAAATAACCGTCACACGTACAACTTGCTCAACGACTTGTCCATAAGCAATAGGTTCCATTCTACCCTCTGCTTGAAACGAACCCTTCAGTAGGGCGAGAAAAGGCATTAACAGCATCACAAACGAGCCAGTATGTAATAGTTTTGAAAGCTCCTGATCACCCATCCAAGCAGCTAGCAAATCTGCTCCTGTAAATAACAAAGTAAAACCGATGATGGATATAATGCTTAAATAAATAAATGCTATACGTAAGATAGCTATTCTTTCATTAGCCTGCGCTTCATGTACATCTGCTAAAAGCTTAGAAATGGCAACCGCAAATCCATAGGATGTCCATATCGTTAGCACCCCGATAAACGGATACACTTGTTGGTATATGTAGAATCCTTGATCACCTACAATATTTTGAAAGGGTATTCTGTAAACTGCACTGAGCGCTTTAACAATTAAGGCAGAAAAAGTTAATAACACCGCGCCCTTCATGAATTTTTGCATCGTCCATTCGTTGGTCATAATTTTCCTCATCCAATCAAGCAATATGTAGTTCATATTACTTGCCTCACCTTTGATTCATATACAGCAGAAATCTTGAGGTTATATTGGCTTCTTTTCTAAAATAAGTAATTTTAAGTCAGTATCATAGCCATCTACATACATTTTAAGAACATTATAACATGAAAAAAACGCCTCCTTAGTTAGTAAGAAGACGTTTTTTTCGATTATTCCAACATGGAGTATATTTACCATCGGACTCTCTCCATTTCGATGTTGTACAGTACAGTAGCGAAACTCAAACTAAACAGGCCACATCACGGGTCAGGAAGCATGCGACAGATGTCGAGTGTTTTCCTTTTCCCCTTAACTCATTCGAAAATAAGTATTTGATTTAAAAACTCCTGAGCAAGTCAAGCCAAAGTGACTTCTCCACAATTTAGTGTTCCATTTGTTTAGCTAAAAAGTGGGCTGCAGTTTCTGCTGCCTTTATTTCAGCATCTCCAATAGTATGGACTTTTGATAATAAGTAAACAGCACCAATCGGGTTTCCACTAGCAACAATCGGTGCAACACAATACGATTTTACTTGTTCGACTTGTCCCGAAATCCATTCAACGGATTTTTCCGTTTTTTCCGTGACAGTCGTACGCATTTGCAGAATTTCTTCCGCTTGGGAAGATAATCGATGGTTCAGATAATCTTTTTTTGATACGCCAGCAACTGCAATCATTTCATCT
Organism: Paenisporosarcina sp. TG20; assembly: GCF_000286315.1. Taxonomy (GTDB): domain Bacteria; phylum Bacillota; class Bacilli; order Bacillales_A; family Planococcaceae; genus Paenisporosarcina. The sequence goes on from NZ_ALJG01000344.1 coordinate 27,749, forward strand.
CGGTCGCTAATAAAAGCCGGAGTGCCGAGCGTTGCATATAACGTTTCTGCATACTCCTGAGCAAAATCACCCAGTTCACTAATTGGGGAGTATTTTTTCAAAATTACTTCTCCATCGCGATCTGTAAATATTTCCAGTGGGTCTCCCTCTCGAATCCGAAGCGTTCTTCTAATTTCTTTCGGAATTACGATACGGCCGAGATCATCAATTCGTCTGACAATGCCTGTAGCTTTCATCCTTGTTCCTCACTTTCAATAGAAATTCAAATTTCTCTGATTTCTAACATAGTATGCGTCATGTTTGGACAAAATATGCAATATCGGTATTACTCACCAACAGAGGTAACTACTTCTTTCCTGACTTCAAATAATAATTTCATCATTGCTTCTAATACGTCAAACGGGTGATGTTTATTCAGTTTTTTTTCATCAATTGTTATAAGCAGTTGTTGAAGGGAATTCATTTGAAAACCAACTGCTCGCCCATAGTCTAATGATGACTGTACCAACATAGCGCCTTTCGTTTTCTGTGTGCCTTTTATTGATAGTGTTATCGTCAATAAAAGGTTCGTTTTTTTAATCGACTCAACGTCAGTTTGTTTTGCCCATACTTTTATTCGTGAAATTCGCATTAAGCGTTCTGCTTCAACAGGCATATTTCCAAAACGGTCTATCAATTCATCAACAAGGTCTTCATATTCTTTCTCATTTCCCACTGCTTTAATACGTTTATACATCTGAATTTTTTGAAATCCATCTGGAATATAGGAGTCCGGCAAATACGCATCAAACGGTAATGAAATTTCTACATCCGATATCTCTTCTTGTTTCACAATACCACTTTGTTTCTCTTCGATTGCTTCTTGTAGCATTTGGGCATATAAATCAAAACCAACTGAATCGATAAAGCCGTGTTGCTGTGAACCAAGCAAGTTTCCTGCTCCACGAATGGATAAATCCCGCATGGCAATCTTGAACCCTGAACCTAGTTCTGTAAATTCTTTTATTGCTTGTAATCTTTTTTCAGCAACATCTGTCAAAACCTTGTCCCGTTGATACATAAAGTACGCATAAGCTACTCGATTTGAACGACCAACACGACCTCTTAATTGATACAATTGTGAAAGTCCCATACGATCAGCATCTTGCACAATCAACGTATTAACATTCGGTATATCAATACCTGTTTCGATGATGGTCGTGGTGACTAATACATCATAATCGCCTTCTAAAAATGTAAGTATTACTGATTCTAATTCTCTTTCTGTCATTTGGCCATGCGCAAAACCAATACGAGCTTCCGGAACAAGCATTTGAATTTCATCTACCTTACGTGCCATATCTTCTACACGATTGTATAGATAAAATGATTGCCCGCCTCTTGCCATTTCACGTTCAATGGATTCTCGTACAAGTGCACTATTTTGCTCCATTACATATGTTTGGACAGGAAAACGATTTGCTGGAGGCGTTTCAATTACAGATAAATCACGCACTCCAACCATCGACATATGAAGCGTTCTAGGGATCGGAGTTGCTGTTAGTGTCAACACATCAACATTCGTTTTAATTTGTTTAATCTTTTCTTTGTGTGTAACACCAAACCGCTGCTCTTCATCGACGACAAGCAACCCTAAATCGTGGTATTCGATATCTTTGGATAACAAACGATGTGTACCAACCACCACATCAATTGTCCCTACTTTTAACCCTTTAATCGTTTCAGTTTGCTGTTTTTTTGATCTGAAGCGACTTAGCAACCCTACTTCTACTGGAAAATCCGCAAACCGTTCTTTCATGGTTTCGTAATGTTGTTGAGCTAAAATGGTCGTCGGCACTAAAAAGGCTATTTGTTTACTATCCAGCACAGCTTTAAATGCTGCCCGAATAGCCACTTCTGTCTTCCCGTATCCAACATCCCCACAGACTAAGCGGTCCATTGGTCTTTCTCTTTCCATATCACGTTTTACTTCTTCAATCGAACGTAATTGATCATCTGTTTCTTCGTATTGAAATGCCGCTTCAAATGTATGTTGCATTTCTTGGTCAGGCTCAAACGCATACCCTTTTTCAGACTCTCGTTTGGCATAAAGTTTTATTAAATCATCTGCAATATCTTGTACTGCAGCAGACACTTTTATTTTTGTTTTCTTCCACTCTGCGCCGCCTAGTTTATGTAGCTTAGGTTGCCTTTCTTCGGACGCCACGTACTTTTGAATTTGATCTATTTGATCAATCGGTACAAACAATTTATCTTCTGCTTGGTACCTAATGTGTAAGTAATCTTTATGAATCCCATTAATTTCAAGCGTTTCAATGCCAATATATTTCCCTATACCATGATGAGTATGAACAATAAAGTCACCAGCTTTGATTTCTGAATAACTCTTTATTCGTTCAGCGTTCGTCATCTTTTGTGGGCGTGATTTCTTTTTTGGTCGTTGCTTAAAAAGTTCCTCATCCGTCAGAACCGCTAAACGTTGGAGCGGTAGTTCAAACCCATTCGACATTTCACCATTTACAATATATATACCTGGTTGTTCAGGCTCGCTTTTCCCAGATAACACATGACTAGTCATATCATAATCTTCTAGAACATCTTTAACTTTTTTCTGACGTTCCTTTCCTTCAGCCAAAATAAACACAAAAAATTTCCCGGCTTCAAAACGTTCCATTTCATTTTTCAAGAGGTTCATTTGTCCATGGAAATGTTGCATAGGTTTACAAGAAAATGAAATCGATTTTTTCAAAGGAATTCCTGAAAAAGCACGTGCAAATACAGAAAAATATACCTTTCGTTGAGTCATCATCCCAAGAATTTCTTTAAAGCTAAACGAGATCTTTACATCATGAACTGTTTTACCTTCTTCAAGCAATGATATATGCCAATCTTTTTCTTCACGTTCTAGTGAATTTGTTGTTTCTTGGATTCGTCCAACCTCGTCAAATAGCACCAAACCTTCTTTATCAAAATAGTCGCCTAAAAAGGTAGGGTGATCTTCAAGAATGGAGACATACTTATTCACATGTTCAGGTATATCACCTGATCTAAGCAACTCTATATCATGAGAAATATTTCTAAGTAGTAGCTCTTTTGTTTCGGGCTTCTTTAATTTTTTTAAACTAGTAGCCAATGACACTTCTAATTTTTCAGCAAGGAGACTTAGTTGTTTACTCGTCCACACAAATTCGGTTGCGGGGAGAATGCATACTTTTTTAAGTTTCTTAATAGACCGTTGATCTTCCGCAGAAAATGTGCGAATTGAATCGACTTCCATATCAAAGAATTCAAGTCTAATTGGATTTTCCAAATAGATTGGGTAAATGTCCAGAATGCCTCCACGTAGCGCAAACTCCCCGGGAGCAGTAACTATCGATTGTCTGGAGTAACCCATTGCAACCAACTGTTCAAGCCACTCGTCCAAATTCACTTCTTTACCAATTGAAGTTTCAAGACGACTCGCTTTCCATTGTTTCAGATTTGGCATGTGACGACGAAGTCCCGCTATTGGTGTTATAACAACCCCGCGCTTGTTAGAATGCATAAATTCAAGCGTTTCAATACGTCCAGCACGAAGTTCGGGACTTGATGCTGATAAATCAGCAGCAATCAACTCATCGGCAGGATATAAGCGTACTTTATCTTCTCCAAGTAGCTTTACCATGTCTTCAAATAATCGCTGAGCCTGCAACAAATTCGGTGAAACTACTAAAATCGGTTTCTCCGTCTCTATTGCAATAGATTGAATGAAGAGTGGTCGTGCACCTCCAACCAGCCCTGTAACTAGTTGTTGATCAATTCCTTTTTGAATATCTGTTAGTAATTCATTAATATGATGGTCTTTCATAAATAATTGATGTAATGATTCCATAAGAACCTCCTTATAAGAGAAGCGCACAGTGTCTATCTAGCCCTATAACATGAAATGTGGAAGAAGCATTATTTAATGCGCTAGAGAGCGTAAAAATGCGAAAGAACGAAGGCTAAGATTGCAACGTCCTGTCGCAACCCCTTCGTGACCCATATCGCGAGAGACCAAAACAGAAAAAGGCTTTGTGCGCGAAACCCACGCCAAAGCTACTTCTTATTGTATCCATTTTTGCATAGCATAGTAGTCTGGATTATCCAGCAGAGATTTTTCACAATGCTCACAAATACTGTTTACGGTTAGTATACCCTCTTCATTTTCAGTAATAAATTCTTCCGAGAACTCTTCTTTCATTTGCTTAACTCTACCATGCTGCAATACGGATTGGCCTGTTAAATGCCCCATTTCTTTTTTGCAGTGTCTACACTTTACACGAATTGACATAATCGGACCGGCCTCCTTTTTTTTAGTATAGACCGGTCGGACTCAATTTATTCCTTATTAACATTAAAACGATTCATCACATCAAGAAAAGATAACGATAACCACTGTTCACAAGCATCAGCGCTTTTATTCAATACCTCATTTATCAAAGGCTTTTCGTCTTTTGTAAATTCGGACAAGACATAGTCAGGTATTTTCATGCCAGTTTGAGGTCGGTCAATTCCTATACGAATACGATTAAAATTTTGCGTCCCTAGATGTTGAATGATTGACTTGATTCCATTGTGACCACCAGCACTACCTTTTTGACGAAGTCTAATCTTACCAACAACTAAATCCAAGTCATCATAAATAACAACGATATCTTCTTCTTTGATATCGTAGTAATTCATTAGCGGCACAATACATTCACCTGACAAATTCATATATGTGAGCGGTTTTACAAGTAATATTTTGCCTTGTGGTTGATGAATGATTGTGTACATCCCTTTGAATTTCATTTGGCTTAAGGTTGTATTAAAACGATTGGCCAATTCATCTATAACTTCAAAACCAATATTATGCCTTGTATGTTCATAGGTTTTTCCGGGATTGCCTAATCCGATAATCATTTTCATAAACGAAACGTCCTTTTCAAGGTTAGTACCTTTTATTTTATCACAAAGCACGTAATTATTTATACAGCAAGAAGAATGGCTGAAGCCCACTTGCATAAGAAAAACCGGACAAAGTGCGCCCGGTCCTTAAAG
>NZ_ALJG01000345.1 GCF_000286315.1 Paenisporosarcina sp. TG20
ATTTCTCCAGTCTGTTAATGTGTTTTTAGTCACTCTCATTATACAGGATTTGGGGAGGTGCTCTATTTTCTTGCTATTTTACCCTTAGAGCCGCAAGAGCTCAGAATTATGAAATTGATTCGATTAAGAAGGAATAAGTCGCAATTTATGGAATTTAAATATATCAAAAGGAGATTAGTATAATGAGTAAAAGTAAACCTGTAGAAGAGTTGTCAATGAAGGATTTTTAGAGAATCCTATATGGGAATGGGTAGTAAACGAAGAAGATAATGATGAACAAGATGAAACGTGGGTTAAACAGCAGGTACAAAATATTTAAACTGAAGAGTTAAATGACTCAATCGTTTCAGGAGAGCTAGCCACAAATAATATGATTAAATTCCCTATGATGTGTAGTTTAGATATTAATAACTGAGAGGGCACTATTAGTTCAATTGTTTATTATAATAAACAGGAAGATGAGTACTTTGCCATTGAAGAAATGGTTAAAAAATTAGAATTCCCAGTAAAAATTAGAATAGTACTCGCTATTCAGGGGAAAAGCGAAAATTTGATATCTACTGCCAATAAGATAGATATTTATAAAAACAATATAACTACAAGGCTATAAGTTTTATAGGCAGAAACCAGCTAAGAGAAGAAAATAATAAACATAGAAAAGGCTTAAAACATTTCTCCTCTTGAAATTCAAATACATATCATTAACCATTACCTTGTATCGTGTATTCTTTCAGAACAGTAGCTATATTTTCTTTATGACATCTTTTCGTAAAGTTTGAATTGAACGGCATTTCTAGTTCCAAAGCATTTAATCCCTCTAAATCTTCTGTCGTCACCGCTACAATTAATCGATCAAGATAATCTTCAGACATAGCAATTCTTTGTTTCATGACTTCTTCAATTTTCGTGAGTTGACCATGTCCAGGGATTAATACATGTACACTGTGCAAATCCAAAATCTGATACGCTTTCTGTAGTGTTGATTTGTATGCCTTCACACTATCAAATACAAAAGGAAGTTCAAAGTCTGATAGATAATCACCTGAAATCCATATGCCCATAGGTTCAATTACCGTAAATAACCCATCATGAGTGTGACCAGGAGATAAATAGAAGGTAATCGTTATATCGCCCAGGACAAGTTGTTGTCCATCTTCTTCGATCACGAAATCGATTGTAGGAAACTCAATTTCATAAGGTCTTTCAACGTAATATTCTCGATCAAAATTTTGGATTAGATTGAGATTGTACTGCTTATTGGGATGCTCCTGCATGCCCTTACTTGCAATTACCTTAGCACCTGGAAACGCATTGAACCCGATAATATGATCGAAATCCCCATGTGTAAATAACAAATACAATTCTTTGTCTTTTCGTATTTGTTCCACATATTCCTGAATCTCCTTAATTTCATGAGGAAGCCATGCAGGATCTGCAACTAGGATAAAATTCTTTGTCTCAACCACCGTACTTGTCGTCTGCCACAGCGCGCTCTGAAATACCGTTAAACCGTCTTTTTGATAAGTTATCATATCAATTCTCCTTCTATTAGAAATTCCAATTATCTAGTTGCCTTGTTAGGAGAGATCTTTACGTTTTTATATGTAAAGTAAACCATTCTTTTTATTATACCAAATTGGTTTATTATCTTTTTATTTTTCTTACAATTAGAAGTGCTCACATGATATTATTATTTCAGGTTTTACAATTTGATAGAAATATAGCATTGTGTGGTTTTTGTCATGTTCATTTCTGACGATAAAAAAAGGAACTATATTTTATTTAAGTACTACACCAGAATGGAGAAATGAACTTGTCATTTTTAGGAATTATATTTTTAGAAGTGATTGTGCCCATCCTTATTCTTTTGCTCATTGGCGCAATTTTACAAAGGAAATTTAACTTTGAATTAAAAGCTCTTTCAAATCTAGTTACGTATTGTTTCATGCCGGCAGCTGTTTTTATGAATATTTATAAAACAGATATTGATTTTCAAGTTCTTCTTGAAATTATTGGATACTTACTTATATTCAGCTTTTGTTTAATGATAGTCAGCTTATTAATAAGTAAAGTCCTGAAACTGGATAAAGGGGAAGCTGGAGTATTTAATAACAGTGTAGTGTTGATGAATTCTGGAAACTACGGAATTCCAGTTAGCCAATTAATATTTCAGGGAAATCCACTAGGGATATCTATTCAGATTATTATGGTTGTCTTCCAAAATATCATCACATTTACATATGGTCTATATAACTTAGTTTCTGCTACAAAGTCCGGGCTAGATATTTTGAGAGCACTTTTATTATTGCCCATCATTCATGCAATGATATTCGGCGGATTATTAAATGCATTTCATATCCCTATTCCTAAATTTCTTTTAATTCCGATGAATCAACTTTCCAATGCATTTATAGCTGTTGCGCTAATTTTATTAGGTGCACAGCTCGCAAAAATTCAATTTAGAACGATGATAAACAAGTTAATTGTTATGAGTAGCATCGGGAGACTAATTATCAGTCCTTGTATTGCGCTGATGCTGATTTATATCATGGGGCTCGACGGCGTTGTAGCTCAATCGCTATTTATTGCAAGTTCATTTCCAACTTCTCGAAATAGTGCAACCCTTGCTTTGGAGTATGATGTGTACCCAGAAGTAGCAGCCCAAACAGTATTGTTTACCACAATCTTAAGCAGTATCACGGTAACGCTTGTAGTGTATTTATCATCTATATTATTTGTTTACTAGAATTTGAGACTAATAAATGGAGGGTTATTATGAAAACGATTGGTCTAATAGGTGGGATGAGTTTTGAATCTTCAGTGGAATATTATCGGTTAATTAATGAGGAAGTGAAGAGCAAACTAGGTGGATTACATTCAGCAAAATGTATTTTATATAGTGTGGATTTTTATGAAATCCAACGATATCAAGCTGAAGGTGATTGGGAAAGTGCGGGAAATTTGTTAGGAGATGTTGCACTGATTTTGGAAAAAGCGGGAGCGGACTTTATACTACTCTGTACAAATACAATGCACAAAGTTGTAGAACTTGTTGAGAAAAAAATTACCATACCAATCCTACATATAGCTGATGCAACAGCGAATCAAATTAAAAAATCAGGGGTGAGCAAGGTTGGGTTACTAGGCACTAAATACACGATGGAACAAGACTTTTACAAATCAAGGATAGAGTCAAATGGTATTAGTGTTTTGGTTCCAAGTGCTGAGGAAAGAGATGGTGTAAATCGAGTCATTTTTGAAGAATTGGTGTTAGGGAATATTAAGCAATCATCAAGAGATTATTACAAACAGGTTATCCAACGCTTAATTGACAATGGGGCAGAAGGAATCATATTGGGTTGTACAGAAATAGGATTATTAGTTAAACAAGAAGATTCACAAGTCCCAATATTTGATACAACTGTCATACATGCGATTGCATCCGTGACTAAAGCATTGGAAGAAGATGATCTAAATTTAAAGTAAAAAACTGATCATTTTTCAGGATAAAACCGGCTAAATGGAAAATATTTCGCTAACTGCAATAAATCAAACTGATGGTAAATAAACCGCGAAGTAATGGAAATGAGCTTAGAAGGATATCTCCAAGCTCACAGGATAGATAGAATATAAGTGGTTTGAATTTATAGTGCCTTTGTTTTACTATTTATTTGTCTTCTTAATATCACTTCATCGACTAACCATTTTATTAAAGCAGCTTTTAAAATATATAAAGGAAGAGAATAAATATAGTGCCAATTTTCTATTCTATAAATGTCTAACCAAACAACAATGGGTTCAAAAACAAATGTAAATATGATTGCCATAACCGTGTTAGCAATAATAAACTTTTTCCATTTAGAAAAATACTGATATAAGAACATATGAAGAATAATTATGATGCCTTGGTCTATGGAAATTAATCTTGGCATCATAGTGAATAATTGATATGACCAGAGGTGTGCTTCTACGCCCAAATCATCCATCATCATAACTAGTACCATTAATAACGACCCGTATAACAGTATTTGGCTAATTCTGTTTTTGTCTACGTATCTCCACCAAATCATCCAAGGAACAATTAACAGGATTACAAGTAACCACCATTGAAAAGAAAACAAATCGTGATTAATCCAATACTCTAATTTCATATCAGCAAGTTCTTGATGGACATCACGTATTTGATCGTAAGTAGGATATTTTTCTGTCATATTCCACATCCTAGTATCTTGTTTTTTTTATAATCCATCTTCTAAATAACAGGTTTCACAATGTAAAGACATTTTAATCTTATTAAGAAAATTGTAATGCAACCAGTTTGTTTCATAAATAATAAAATGGACCAGTTCAGGGAACTAGCCCATGTCTTAAAAGATTAAAAAATTAGTTTTCATATAAAGGAGATTTTTCAAATGAGTAAAATCCGAGGAACACTATTAGAAACAATGCAAACTATAGAGAATGTAATTAACGAAAATCCAGAGCCAGTTTCATGAATTCAAATAGTATATCAATTCGATATTAAAGGTAAAGAAGAAGGAACTTATCAGCTGCATTTACAGGGTGGGCTGGCAAAAGTAAACGAGGGAGTAGACACTCCTGCAGATTGAACGCTTGTGATGTCATTAGAAAGCTTTCATAAGTTTTTGTCTGGTAACCTAAATGGAACAATGGCTTTCATGACAGGTAAATTAAAAATTAAAGGTGACATGACGAAAGCGTTAAAACTGGAATCTATTTTAAAGAAATATAACCTAAGTGAGTATGATGAGGAGTAACAACCATTTTAGTTTTTGAGATTTATTTGCCGCACGTCCATTTTTTACTTGTTTAGACATCCAGGTATCTAAGATATGGATGATGGCGTGCATTTTTGTTGAACTAAATTGTGTGGCTACCTAATAGAATCACAAAAAAGGGACATCCAATAAGATGTCCCTTACGTATCACTGTATTGAAAATTATTGATCTTTTGGTGGAACCACACAGCTATCATCTGAACAAAAGGCATCACTTGTACTGTCTAATGATAGATTCTTAAAGGTAGGTTTAGGATTCTCTTCTTCCCACACCTTTTGAAGTGCGCCAACGAATGTGTTTAGTGGTTGTGCACCTGAAATTGCATACTTTTGATTAACAATAAAGTAAGGCACACCAGAAACCCCGTATTGTTGAGCAATCCCTTCGTCCACTCGAACATCATTTGCATAGGCGGTTTTATCTTTCAAAACATCTAAAGCGTTCTCGCGATCTAACCCTGAAGCTTCAGCAATATCAGCAAGAACTTCTAAATCACTTATATTCTTAGAATCAGTAAAATAAGCAAGAAGTAGATTTTCCGTGACAGCTTTTTCTTTTTCCTGAACCTTTGCCCACTTTGCCAAACGATGGGCATCAAATGTGTTTGTTGGTTTCATCTCTTCAAAATTAAAAGATAAACCAATGCTACCAGCTTGTTGTCCTAGTCGTTCATTATTCTTTTTGGCTTCCTCAATACTCATCCCATATTTTGATGCAAGGACCTCATGAATGTTCTGTCCAGAATACAAGGGCGCATTGGAATCCAATTCAAAACTTTTGAACTCAACATCAACTTCGTTTTTATGTGGAAATTGGTCTAACGCCATTTCTAATCTACGTTTTCCAATATAACAAAAGGGACATACAAAATCAGACCAAACTTCAATTTTCATAAGAACACCTCTTTCCTTAAATATTTCCAATTGTAGCATGAACGTTTGGAGACTCAAAAATAGATGCTTAAGTAGTACTGGTAGCATCTAAGATGTTAATAAAATAATGGGAATAAATTGAACGCATTTGTTGTCGCACTAAACGAGGCAAATAAACATTAAAGTATGTAAGATAAGTTAAAAATTAATGTATTGGGGGATGTTATAAATTATAAAGTTGTTTTAATTAAGGAGAGATATTAATGAAGAAAGCATTATTTTTGGATCGTGACGGAGTAATAAATGAAGTACTAACGGATAGGGTGAAATTTGTAAATAAGCCACATGAGCTATACTTTTTACCAGGTGTTCCAGAAGCAATAAAAAAATTGAATCCTTTCTTTGATTTTGTGTTTGTAGTAACCAATCAAGGCGGCGTTGGACTGGGATTCATGAAGGAAGCTGAGCTCAATAAAATACATGACCATATGATTTCTGAATTAAAGAAGGAAGGGGCAACTATTCATGACGTGGCTTTTTGTCCTCATAAACCAAAAGCAGGCTGTGCCTGTCGCAAACCAAACAGCAAATTAATTTTAGATCTAAGTAAAAAGTATGATATTGATTTATCCCAGTCCTACATGGTAGGAGACACGGATACAGACATTATCGCAGGGAAGAAGGCAGGTACAAAAGGAGTATTCTTGGGTAAAAGTGACCCCCTTGCAGATGCTGTTTTCCCCGACCTAATAAGTGCTGCAGATTGGATTATAGAAGATACAACAGCGAAGTAGAACGGGGATCTCATTGGTTTCCGTTTAGTTTGTGTTTAGTTATGTGCAAGATCCAATTGCCAAACTTGACCGCATTAAAGTCCTTCAATCAGAGTAAAATCTCATGACATTGAGAAACCTATTTAACAGCAAATGTGTTTGTTGGTTTCATCTCTTCAAAATTAAAAGTTAAACCAATGCTTGCAGCTTGTAGTCCTAGTTCATTATTCTTTTTGGCTTGCTCAATACTCATCCCATACTTAGAAGCAAGGACCTCATGAATGCTCTTTCCAGAATACAAGGGCGCAATGGAATCCAATTCAAAACTTTTGAACTCAACATCAACTTTGTTTTTATGTGGAAATTAGTCCAACGCCATTTCTAATCTACGTTATCCAATATAACAAAAGAGACATACAAAATCAGACCAAGCTTCAATTTTCATAAGAACACCTCTTTCCATAAGTATTTCCAATTGTAGTATGAACGTTTGGAGACTCAAAAATAGATACTTATCATTGAACCGGTATACTAGGCACTAGCATCTAACAGACAAAGAAAAACGCTTGAATCTAAAAATGATTCAAACGTTGTCGTTTTACATCCATTCACTAATATAAAAGCGAAATTGTTTTCTCCACCAATCCCAGTCGTGATGTGAATCATATCCCCAAAAATCGATGCGAGCTGGAATCGATTTTTTTACCAGCAGGTTCTTTAATTGATGAGTTTCATTAATCATTTCCTGTTCGTAAGCACCCTGACCAACACAAATGACCAGTCGACTTTGTCTATATGCTTGTAGATAATTATCATCTTGCAAATCATTCAAGTAGGAAAGAGTGGAGTGGAAATAGACGTCATCGTCCATATGGTTTCCAAAGAAGTAACTCGTGGAAAATACACCACTGAGTGCTAGCAATCCATCAAAAGCGAAGGGATGACGGAAGAAAAAGTTTGCACTATGGAATGCGCCCATTGAACAGCCTGTTATCCATATCTTTTGATCGTCTCCATGATTGCTCATCTTACTTTTGTATAAAATTGATGGAACCAGTTCTTGGGCTATGTATTGATCATATTGCTTATGACGCGTTATTCGAGCACTGATATTCGGATGTTGAGAGAAAAATGTTTCTTCATCAATACCATCACACGTCCAAACCTGAATACGTCCCTCCTCGATAAAGTCTCTCAACTCTTCAATCATTCCGTTGTCTTCATATTGAAAAAAACGCCCGCAAGATGACGGGAACGTTAATATCGGCTTTCCTTTATGACCATAAACCTTGTATTCCATGTCTCTATTTAATGAATGACTCCATTCCTTATGATAGGAGATATGCAAGTTAATTCCTCATTTCCTCTTGAACATAAGAGACGATTGATTGTACCTTTTCTAAGGTATCTGCTCGAAATTGAAAAGCATAATTGCCCATTGCTTGGCTAAATACATCTTCAATTCGATTATGGTTAACAAGGTAAGGCGAAAAGATAGACAGTATGTCTTCGTGGCTATGGACATAGTGCTTATGATCTTTACGGCTTGCATAGGCGGTAAAGTATTTTCCTTTTTTAGGCGTGTCCACATGGTTATGGACAACCATATTGGCCCATTCTTTATAAACATCGATATCATACGTAAAATTAATTGCATCTGGCATCCAAGCGCCAGGAGGTCTCATATTTACTTCAAGTGCGTAGAGGTTCCCATTTTTTTTGGACTCAAATAATTCAATGTGAAAAAATCGTTCTTTTATGTCAAAAGCACGCAAAATACTCTGTCCTGCTATACTAACTTTTGTTGGGACTTCTTTTAAACAATAGTAGTGCAAATGGTCATTTGTATTTACGACCTTCATAATACTTTGGTCAAATAGGTGAGTGGCAGCTAATCGTACTACTCCATCACGGTCGATTAACCCATCATAAGTTAAAACGTTTCCATCAATAAATTCTTCTGCAATAAAATTGACTTCGGCTGGCTTGTGTTCAAAAAATTGGTCTAATTCACGTTCATTATTTATCTTAGAGGTCATGCTTGCACCAGCACCCAAATCGGGTTTAATTACGATGGGGTACCCAACAGTTTTAATGAAATTAAGCGATTTTGTAATATTAATATCCTTTACACTTCGAATCGTTGAGACATCGCATTTTTCAAAAAACTTTTTCATCTTGGATTTGTGTATGACATCGTATACTAAATCCAATTTTGTACCGAATATATTGAAATCGGTTCGAATTTTTGCTTCCAGTTCTAACCAATGGTCGTTAAGAGATTCAAATCGATCTATTTTTCCAAACTTATGAGTGAAGTAACCAACTGATTTCAGAACTTCATCGTAGTCTTCTAAATTTCTAATTTGAATGTAATCTGTTAAAGCTTCCTTCAGCTTATCGCCTAGCGCCTCATAAGCTGTATCACCAATTCCCAGGACGTTTGCGCCGCTATTTTTTAAATTGATACAAAAATAGGTGCTATTTTGAGGAAAGTGTGGCGAGAAGAAAATTATGTTCACTATAGTTCCTCCTAGATATTGTTTTTATATATAAATGTAATATATGAATATTCAGTAATCAAGTAGTTTTTATTTTTTAAAGATCTTTTGTGTACTGACTTTAGAATCAAGAGAGAAAAAACATAAAAAACACATCAACTATATTAATTTATAAATATCAAGGGTAGGATTGAAACCACAATAAATTCTACCGCTATGATGTTCCTTAAAACATTAACTTAAAATAAGTAATCTCCTTTTTTGTAGGTCAAAGTGAACAATTTAATTAAATAATAAACAGTAGAAATCGTGATGATACTTGCTATGATTATTTTCAATTCAGACCAGCCTTTAAATAGTAGGTACTTTCAACCAAACTAAATAGTGTGTCGTGTTTATAAAAATGGGAGAGTAGTTTCCATGAAACACCAAATCTATCATTGATCCATCCGAACTTTCTACTAAATGGATATGCATCTAAAGGCATTAATATTTCTCCACCTTGAGACAATTTCTCGAAAGCATGATCAATTTCGTCTTCAATTGAAGCCGTGCCCCACGGAAAGCGTCTATATTCATATGGTGTTATTTAACCGTTTTTAGTTCGAGTTTGGTAAAGAAGAGTATGAATACTGATTGTAGACAAACCAGACGCTCGAAGATACATTTCAGCCTAATCTGTGCTTTCTATAAGTTCTAAAAGGAATACTTTCTAATCTAATAATTGACCTCTTCTAGAACTTCCGATAATATAAAGATAATTAAACCGAATATACATCCCAAAGGGGAGTAGCTATACAGCAAAGTCGTCATTACGGGATTATATCCCCGGCTTTGTTGGCAACTTACAGTTGTTAGCGAGACCTTTGTCAGCAATTTTCTGGCAAAGGTCCTGATCCTTTTATGTTAAGAGGCCTTTACCATTATCGGTAGAGGTCTCTTTTGTTTTGGTTAATTATAAGATATATGCACAATGGTGAAAATTGCCAAGGAAAAAGTGTTGCCAGTGGCAATGAATGAAGTGAAGAGTTATAAGAAAAAATGAATAGGAGTGATAGCTATGCGTAAATTATTTATTATAGGTACAATATGGGGTTCTCTATTTTTGGGTGGTTGTAATGTATTAGAGGAAGTCAATAGTTCACTAGATTATGCCAATAAGGCAACGGAACATATTAATACTTGGAACGACTTTGGACAGAAGGCACCACAGTTAATCAAAGGAGCAGCAACTAATGAAGAGACCAAAGCTGAATTAGAAAAAGAACTTAATACATTGTTAGAGGAAATCAATAAATTTAATAACACGGAAGCACCGGCTATAGCGGAAAGTGTTCATCAGCAAATAGTTGAAAAAAATGAAGCGATAAAAGAAGTCATTGAAAATGCCATGGTAAATGGTGAGTTAGCAATAGAAAAATTAGAAAATTCTGAACTGATGAAGCTGATTAACGAAGTAACATCCTTAATGAATGTAGTGGAAAAATTAGGAGGTTAACTTTTTAAATCGTATATGTACTTTGAGGCTACAAAAATGCTCATCCTACAAGATTAGGATGAGCTTATATAAGTGGATAGTTTTAGTATCACTATTTTATTATTCCCTTGGGCTTTACATTATCTCCTCTACTGTACTGTCATGACTATCAACTGTGTACCAACCGCGTGTTGAGGTGTGACTACCATCTTCATGCTCAACTATATCGTATACGTGGACCGTAAAGTCTCCATTGTCTTCAATATGGTCAACCTCCACTATCGTATCTAATTCCTGACTTATTTCAAGATTATTCCTAACTATGGTAATCGCATCTTTCTCAGTCATTGTATATTCAGAAATGTCATTTCTATCAACTAAACGTTCTACATTAATACTGTTTACAATCCAATTATCATCTTTATGAGCGAGTTCATAGGTCATATTAACATGCCCTGTCTATCCGTTATTTCTTTCTTGAATTACCTGATATTTCTGTTGTTCTATTTTATCTAATGTAAATGATTGATCATAGGCTAACCAAGTAGGAGCATCCATTGCTTTCAGGAATAACTGACCATTTTCTTCTCTGAGATAGGTATCTGTATATCCCGTAGCCAGTTCCTTAGACATGGCTGAAGAAAAGTAAGCAACTATTTCATCTTTGGATTCATAGTTATTCATTTTGCCATTTTCCCCCGTGTTTTCTACAAGATTCACTTTAGATTTATCTAATGAAACTTGTTGATCATTTAGATTTTCGTCATTATTTTTACTTTCTTTATCATTTCTATCACCTAAACGTTCTACATCAATATTGTTTACAATCCAATTATCATCTTTATTAGCGAGTTCATAGGTCATATTAACATGCCCTGTCAATGCGTTATTTCTTTCTTGAATTACCTGATATTTCTGTTGTTCTATTTTATCTAATGTAAATGATTGATCATAGGCTAACCAAGTAGGAGCATCCATTGCTTTCAGGAATAACTGACCATTTTCTTCTCTAAAATAGGTATCTGTATAAGTACTGGCCAAACCCTTAGACATAGCTGAAGTAAAGTAAGCAACTATTTCACCTTTCGATCCATAATTTATAATTTTGCCATTTTCACCTGAATTTTCTACAAGGTCCATAAATGTATTTTTATAATCCCTCATAACTTGTTCAGCTTCAGATTTATCTAATGATGCTTGTTGTTCATTTATATTTTCGTCATTATTTTCTTTTTCATTATCCTTGTCTGTATTACCATCCTGCGTTTCAGAATTACTTTGATTATTATCTCCAGAATTCTCTTGCTCTGTAGGTGGCTCGGAACCTTCCTCAGTAGGAGAGCAAGCAGCTAAAAAAAATGAAGTAATAACAAATAACATTATTTTTTTCATAGTGCATCTCCTTTCATCTAGTTTCTATTACTTTTCCACAAACAAAACTGGATAAACCAATTATTTAAAAAATGGATACAGGAATATTTTCCATATATTATGAGTTCAAGATATAATGAATAGTATGAATTCGTTAAATAAATGAATGATTTATCATGCAACAACTAAATTGAATTCAGATACAGCAGAAATGTAATTCATAATAGAAAAGGGGGGTTCCATGGGAATTCTTAAGGTGTTAGTTGGATTGTTATTAGTTAGTTCTCTTTTTGCTGGTTGTGGTTTAGAAACAAAAACACTGCCAGAATTTTATGAGCGGGACCTTGATGATGTAAATAAGATTGTCATAATAGATGGAAGTACAGGGGATAGAAAAACAATCATAGATAATGTTGTCATAAATGAATTTTTAAGTGAAATCAAAGATATTAAGTTCATTCCCGAAAAAAATCAAGAAGGTAGAGTGGGTTGGAGATACTCAATTACTCTTTTTCATGACGAACAAACTTTTCAATTCGGGTTAACACAAATAAATGAAGATTATTATTATACGGAACCAGATATTCATCCGATTGTTGATAACTTCTATAGAGACCTTGATGTTGAAGAGGAATAGGAGTGAGTATCTTTAATACGTTTCATCTACGCTGAAGGATCGCTTAAAGCAATTAAAGGAGGGAAATCATGAAAAGTAAAAGGATGATTAGTTGGTCTTTCCTATTAATGAGTGTTTTTATTATTGTTGGTTGTTCAAATTACCAAGAAGACTTCACTTTTACAGGAATAATCGTTGAGAAACTTGTTGAGGATGAAATGTTAGTTATGAAAGAATATGGCGGAAGTGATGAAGGAAGAATAGATGGGAATATATATGAAATTCCAGTAGATAAAGTTGAAGGGTATAATGTCGGACAGAAACTTGAAATAACAGTCTTTTCGAATACGGATGCAGATGTTTGGGATTTAGACCATATGAAATTCGAAATAAGATCGATTGCTAACTAAGAGTTCTATTTACATATGTTCCACTAAAGGTACTGCTTTGTAAGATGGAAAGTTGATGCTTCAAAAATGGCAGACACCAGTTACATGTTTTTGTTAAATTGAATTTAAAGTTGAGGAGTATATACATGAAAAATAGTTTAGTAGCAATTTCAATTTTTAGTTTGGCCGTTTCGTTTGTAATTGGTAGTTGGTTAATATCTAATGGGTTAAATGCCAATATAGACAACCAATCAAACCTAACAGTGGAAGAAAAGACTGTTGAGAAAGAGGTAAAGAAGCTATTTACACAAGAGGAACTAGCTTCGTATTTAGGGTTAAGTATTGAGGAGAGTATTAGGTTAGGTCCTATTCCTGTAGGAGAAAATACAGAATCTAGTGTACTTCCTTTTATAGAAATTGGTGATACAGTTTATTATTCAAAAGAAGCGATTGATTAGTGGCTAATAGAAGATGCCACAGTATCTGTACAATTAAACTAAAAAGCGTTAGTTCAACAATGGTACTTTTTTGAAATCTCATTTGTAAGCTGTTAATTGGTATGTAGGCAAAAGAGCCCAAGCTGTATTTGGGCTCTTTTGATTTTGGAATAAAATTATTAATGGACCTCGATTTTTTTCATATTACCACGTGGCTGAAGTATACTATCGGTGTTATCTAATGTAACCCCCGTTTTCCATGATGATATGACGAAAATTGAAGTAACAATCATTATTCCACTGAGTAAGATAAAGCAGGTAATGATTAGACCTGATGATACCATTTCAGTAAAGATGGCGAGTAGAACTATTCTAAATAGAAGTCCGATTGAGCGAAATAAACTATCAACTCTTCCTATTAGATGATTTGGAATTTCGTCCATTAAAAAGGAATTCCGAGCGACTCTTGTTCCACTATTTCCAAGTGCGATAAAGAACATTAGTGATAGGAAGATGGGAATACTAGTGAAAATAATTAATGAAATGGCAAGTGTATAAGTAATTACTCCTAAAACGATTGTCTTTTCATCCCCAATTTTGCGAGCAATTATAGGAACTAAAATACCTGCAGCTACTGCTCCGAAGCCGTAAATCATTCCATGAATACCATAGATACTCCCCGGAGTCTTTAAAACATCCGATAAATAGACAGGGAATAAATAATTCGTAATCATAACGCCTATAAAAGGCATAATAGAAAAAAGTAGAAAAAAGAACATAGCCGGTCGTTTTATCATATAAGTTAATCCATCAGTCACTTTTTCTTTCTTACTAGACTTAGTTGTAGACATTTGATTTCGCACATATGGAATTCTAATAAAAAAGTAGATGGCTGCTGCATAAGTAAATACATCAAGTAACAAAATATAGTGTAAATCCCATTTGGTTAACATGAAACTAGCTAATGCTCCAGCGATCACACTAGATAGTTGACCCTGGATTTCCATTGTTCCGTTTAGGGATTTATATTGGTCTTTGTTAAAGATTTCTTGATTTAAAGCAAATAACGTAGGATAAAAAATGGTGTAATATAAACTGCCAATCATGTAAATGATGATATAGTGCCACACCTCATAATCTAGACCAACAAATCCAATTAGAGAAAAGAGTAGCAACAATATAAGACTTATTATTTTACTAGTTAGAAGTAACCTTTTTCGAGACATTTTATCAATTAAAGTACCTACTAGCGGGGTAATTAAAAAGCTTATAATCGTCATGAATATCGTTACGTAACCAAACACTGTAGTTCCATCATTACTGGTTACTAGCATCCAAGGTATGGCAATCATAGTTATGCCTGATCCAATCGATGAGGCAATATTAGCAAAAATAATTAAACGGAAACGAGAGTCATTTAGTAAAGATTTCAATGTGGTGTGCTCCTTTTTGTTGGAGTCAACTCTCTAAACATATCGAGTTTTCCTCTTTACAATCCTTCTTAAAATCACTATAAATGAATAGCTTCTTTAGTAAATCATGCAAAAGGCTAGAGTTTATCTCATACAAACTACTGACAAAAAGAACAAAATTCCTACTGAGAAAGTTGTAGGTCGGTTAGTTCTTAACACATCGAATGAACAATAGGTAGAAAATTTGTGATTTTAAAGTAAGTAAACATAAAAAAGATTGAAGAAATTACAGGAGCAAAGGGAGCACCTGGTTTTCTTCAATCTTGGTTCTGACTTCAACTTCTTAACTGCATTCAAGCTCACTCTGCTTTTTCCACCCCTACATGATACAATTAAACGAATTGAAATGGAGGAAGTTACATGTCTTTACCCGTACAAAAAAATGATCGAATCACGGTTCACGTAGAAGATTTAACACATGATGGAGCAGGAGTTGCTAAAATAGACGGCTATCCGTTATTTATTGCAGGAGCACTGCCTGGTGAAACGGTAGAAGTCCATGTTATGAAAACATTGAAATCGTATGGCTTTGCAAAATTAATGGAAATCATAACACCATCCGAACACCGCGTAGCACCCCCATGTCATGTGTTTGATGAATGTGGTGGATGCCAAGTCCAACATTTATCATATGAAGGGCAACTGAAATGGAAACAACAAATGGTGAAGAATTCAATGGAGCGTATCGCGAAGTTACCACACGTACCTGTTCACCCCGTCAAAGGAATGGACAACCCATGGCGCTACCGCAATAAATCACAAATTCCATTCGGTTTACAAGATGGACGAGTAGTTGCAGGCTTTTATCAACCACGTTCGCATGAAATTGCAAATACTGATATTTGTATCATTCAAACCGAAGAAGCAGACCACATACTTCGTGATATGAAAATAGAATTAGGCCGACTTGGCATTACTCCATATAATGAAAAAACACACCAAGGCATGTTACGTCATGTCGTCATTCGTAAAGGGCGCGCAACAGGCGAAATCATGGTCGTGCTCATCACGAAGAAAAAGAAGTTCCCACAAAGGGACGAAACAATAGAAATCATTAAAAAAATTCTGCCAGAAGTCACATCCATTGTCCAAAACGTAAACACTGAAAAAACAAATGTCATTTTCGGTGAAGAAACCTTCACGCTTTATGGCAAAGATGTCATCGAAGATAGAATTGGCGATGTGCGATTTGAAATTTCAGCTCGTTCGTTCTACCAAGTCAATCCAGAACAAACAGAGGTGTTATACCAACAAGCTCTTGAATACGCACAATTAACAGGTACAGAAACAGTCATTGATGCCTACTGTGGAATTGGAAGCATCTCGTTGTTCTTAGCGAAACAAGCGAAGCAAGTTATGGGTGTAGAAATTGTGCCACAAGCCATTGAAGACGCAAAACGTAACGCGGAAATCAACGAAATTAAAAATACTTATTTCGAAGCGGGTGCTGCAGAAGTAGTCATCCCTAAATGGTACAAAGATGGCATTAAAGCCGACGTACTAGTAGTCGATCCTCCACGTAAAGGATGCGACGAAGCATTGCTTCAAACGATATTAAAACAAAAACCCAAACGCATTGTTTATGTATCATGTAACCCAGCAACACTTGCAAGGGACTTAATGATTTTAGAAGATGGCGGCTACGAGACAAAGGAAGTGCAACCGGTTGATATGTTCCCACAAACTACTCATGTTGAGTGTGTTGCTTGGTTGGAATTGAATAGTTAAATCGTAATTGGAAGTCCTGTGATTCAGGGCTTCTGTTGTATTCGAATTGAATGATCGTTATAAGGAAGTGGCAATTTTACTGTTAACTCAAATTCATTATAGCTTCTCGACAAAAAACTACATAAAGTTGTGAGTAATTGTGTTACTTTACAAGTAAGTAAACTGATGAATTATTACTTGAAAAATTATCGATACGCTAACTCTTGAACATAAAAGGAGTAAGATAGATAATATTATAAATGAAATGTCAAAAAAAGATAAAACTATAAGAAATACGGGTTCATCTAAAAAATCAAGTTGGCTTTTGGTTTCTAACTTGAATACCTTGAATTTAACTTTGCCTTAAGTTAGAAATTGGTCGGAAATTAGTTAGAAATTCAATGGAAGGTTAGTTGAAACTTCATATGGGATGCTTATGAAGCATTGAATCAGCCATTCTAACTATTTTTCTAACTAAGGCTGAAATAATAAAAATCTTTAAGTTAGAAATAAGTAGAAAGTATCGATAATATTAATACATTGTTAAAGCCTTTTCTGTGTTTGTTCCAATTATGAGATTACCTTTTTTATATTCAAATGTAGCAATTGGAATTTTACATAACTGTGTGGAAACAACAAATAGTTAAGAACGCAATGGAGCGTATCGCGAAGATACCACACGTACCTGTTCATCCTGTCAAAGGAATGGACAACCCATGGCGCTACCGCAATAAATCACAAATTCCATTCGCTTTACAAGATGGACGAGTAGTTGCAGGCTTTTATCAAACGCGTTCGCATGAAATTGCAAATACTGATATTTGTATCATTCAAACAGAAGAAGCAGATCACATACTTCGTGATAAGGCCGACTTGGCATTACTCCATATAATGAAAAAACACACCAAGGCATGTTACGCCATGTCGTCAATCGTAAAGGACGCGCAACAGGCGAAATCATGGTCGTCCCCATTACGAAGAAAAAGAAGTTCCCACAAAGGGACAAAACAATAGAAAAATTTCGAAGCGGATGCTGCAGAAGTGGTCATCCCTAAATGGTACAAAGATGGCATCAAAGCCGACGTACTAGTAGTCGATCCTCCACGCAAAGGATGCGACGAAGCATTGCTTCAAACGATATTGAAACAAAAACCCAAACGCGTTGTTTATGTATCATGTAACCCAGTAACGCTTGCAAGGGACTTAATGATTTTAGAAGATGGTGGATACGCTACACAAGAATTACAGCCAGTTGATATGTTCCCACAAACTACTCATGTTGAGTGTGTTGCTTGGTTGAAATTAACTTGAAACAAAATTCGAAATTGAAAAGAGAATGCAAAATGGATTTATTAGAAAAATATAAAGAATACAGAAAACTACAAGTTGATTTAAATTCGAATATTTTGGAAAAGTGCGTTGATAAAGTGAAATTTAATAAGGCAATAGAAATTATGGGAATTGCCAAAAATAATGAAATTGTTATTGAATCTAACTATGAGAAGGAAGTAATTCTAGACTTCAATATTTAAGGAAATATAAGAAATGGTGGGAACTCTGTATCTGAATATATAGAGCAAGCGAAAGATATTAGTGAACAGGAAGTCGAATTATTAGCTGCAATGGAAAAAACAGATAATTTACTATATGAAATTACGAAGATTGATAAAGAAAATGGAGTTCTTTTCCTAAAAGAAGTATTAAGTAATAATGATGCTGTCCAAGTAGTAGATGTAGGATTGAGTTCAGGTTTAAATGAAAATATGCTTGTGTTTACGAGGTTAATTCATCTCGGTGAATTTAGCATGACATCAGGTTTAGTCTATTATTTTTTGGCGGACCATAAACAGTACCTGATTAAACGAAGTGCAAAATTTATGAAGAAAGTTAACAGTGGGGATCCATCAGTTGATCGATTTATTGCATTTTTTAAACTCAATAGATTAGATGGGGTTGCAACCTTGAATTAAAAGCATAGCTTTTTACATGATCTGAACGTCAAGTATTTCGCAGATTTGCATGGATACATTTCAAGTAGATACATCATGAACTTTATAATGAAAGGGGAGATGTACTGATGAAAAGTAAGTCACTAACAGTACCAAAAGAGATGCAGGATAAATACAATGAAATCACAGAAATTATAAGAGGATTTTGCAAAGAAAATTTGAACGAAGAGTATCAGCTATTAGGCTTCCAGTTGTGCGCCGCATTATGCAGAAAACGACCTTCCCCCATTGTAAAAGGAAAAGCTAACGTATGGGCATGTGGCATCGTACATGCAATAGGAACGGTTAATTTTCTTTTTGATCCTGCTCAAAGTCCTACTATGAAAGTGAACGAGTTATATTCAAAATTTGGGGTAAGTGGAAGTACAGGAAGTGCAAAGTCAAAACTAATAAGAGATATGATGAAAATAGGCATTTTTGATCCAACTTGGACACTCCTAAGTAAAATGGAGAATAATGAAATGGTTTGGATGATAACAGTGAATGGATTTATTATAGACGCCCGAAATGCACCTAGAGAAATACAAGAAGAAGCATATCGAAAAGGTTTGATTCCATACATATCATGAAAATAGGTTAGAAACAGAGTAGTACCAAAAATAGAAGAACAGTTTCTCAAGGAACCACTAGATTACGATTATTTATTCGAAAACAGCCCCAAGAGCAGAATTGCTATTGGGGCTGTTTTCATTTTTTTTTGCATCTACTGTATTCAAGAAATTATTTGTTGTATCCACAACATATGCCACTTTGTGTCAATTCTGTTATTTAACCATAAAAAAACCCATCCTTGAGTTAGAGCTCAGATGGGTTAATCCTATTTCAGCCAATCCCTCTTGAAGGGAACCTACTATTACTTGGACCGTTTGGTGTAACAGCACTAAATGGTCTTTTTTCTTGTACTCAATATCTGATTTCATTATTACAAAGAATTTATGTGTATCAACCTAGAGGTAGTAGTGAACAGTGTCAAAGTGATAGATACCTGTGTGAAAAACAACTCTGATTATACACTACAATTATATGAAGAATTTCATGGACACTAGTAAAGTTGTTCTCTTGTTCAAATTGGAGTTAAGAATCAGGTATAATGTGGTGTATGATTAATCCGAAACAGGAACGGATATTAATTAACCTGTAACGAGTAAACAAAAGTGGAGGAATATAAATTGGCTAAATTAGGGACGAAAAATAAACCAGTTATAGTACGTGTAGCTACCGAAGAAAGAGCAAGTGAAATATATGACTTATGTGAAAGAAATGGATGGAAGGTTGTTATTGGAATTGAACCTGACAAACCAGAAGATCTTTCTGATATACAAAGATTGTCAGGTGTGCAAGTTGAAAATACAAAAACGATTGTAAACGATGTAGAAATTGGCAGAAATGATCCTTGTATTTGCGGCAGTGGTAAGAAGTATAAAAAGTGTTGTGGCTAATAATCGTTTTACTTCCTTAAGTGGTATAGAGACGGATACCATCGTTGCTTCCTGGGCAACGTCTGAATGAACCCATCTCGTGTGGACCCGTGGCGACTTTGTCAAAAACAAAGATGAATATTTCAACTTACATGATTGTTAGTAACACAGAGATACCTAATCGATAATTGGGAGTCGAATAGTATTGTTAAGGGTGGCGCCACTTAAATTATGATTACTTACGAGATTGATAATTCATGCAGATTGTAGCTACGCGAAACCAATTAACTAACCTTTTAAGAAATTTAAACATGCAATAGTAGTGTATAATTTGAATAGTTTATCGCACAGGTACCTGACACCAATTCAAATATAGTTGTTAGACCTCAGTTATATCCCTAATAATTTCACTCCATACGAAAATTAAAAATAGATGAGCTCTCCATCTTTAGGAATAGTCACTGAATCTAACACGTTATGTGCCACTAGATACTGAAATAAATCCTTTCTTGTTAACGTGCAGTGGCTTATTGCATCCATATGCACAGCTACAATTTTGGATGAGGGTGATACGTGTAAGACTTTAATGATATCTTTTGGGGTCATCGTGATAATCGAACCGAGCAGTAATTGTGCTCTTGGTGTATTTACTATACATACTTGCGGTTGGTATTGCTTAAAAACTTCGTTGAGTTGGTCTGTGAAAATGCAATCCCCTACTATATAAAGGGATTCTACGTCTGAAGTGCTCAGAATAAATCCGGATACTGGTCCTAGCAGTCGACCTACTATTCCCTTCGCATGCTGGCCACTAATCCTTTTAAAATTAATTCCATACCATTGACTGGTATCGTCTATTGGATAGACGTTGTTGAAACCACAGGATTTAATATATTTTTGATCAGCTGGTTGGCAAAAGACTGGGACATGTTTGTTTAGAACTTTCTTTGCCATTTTATCAAAGTGATCAAAGTGAAGATGAGTTAGTAAAATTGCATCAATATTTTCAAAAATACCTAACTCTACAGGCAGAGGCACAATTGGATTTCTCTTTAAAGACCTTGTAAAAGGTACAGGGGGCAGTTCCCCTACGTCACTTAGCATCGGATCGACGAGAATCTTTTTACCATTTATTAGAATAAGCGACGTTGCATTACGTATATGTTGAATGGACAAAGTCATGGTCAACCATCTCCTAATTACTTTTTGTGGAAAAGGGTGAAGAAGAAAATCGTTCACCACCCTCAAAAACCTTATATTTGATTAAAATGTTGTGTAAGTAGAGAACCATATTCTTTTGGTGCTTCCAAGGGCGTAAAATGACCTACTTCTGGAATGATGTGAAAGGAAGCATGCGGCAACTCTTCGTTTTTTAACTTAAGTCCAAATTCTGGGTAAATGTAGGTATCATTCTCTCCAAAAATGATGGTTATAGGAATAGACAGAGATTCCGCCAAGTTTCCACGGTACATTTCGAGTTTCTGCATATCTCCAGAGCGGTATAAATCTAACGTAACTTTTTCATTGAGTGGACCAGAAAACAGTTCATAAAAATCCCCAACAATTGCTTGTGATACATTTGGTACTGATTTTTTCATAAAACCATCAAATACAGTTTTGTTTTGCAGAAATGCAACCCATTGCTCTCCGCCGCCATTCGAACGTATTATCTGAGCATCTTTATGCCAAACATAATCAGGACTAAAAGTACCATCTGAAATAACCAAACTTCGCACACGCCCAGGATGGGTACAAGCCCACCTGGTTCCTATCAGAACCCCCCAGTCATGAGTGACCAGATGAAATTGCTCAATAGAAAGTTCAGCAACAAAATCGCTTATAAATTCCATATATCGCTCCCATGTAGACGGTTCATCGAAGGCTACACTTTGTCCGAAACCTGGAAGATCTGGAGCAATAGCTCTGTACCCAGCCTTCTGAACGACCAAGGCTGCTTCACTCCATAACAAGGAGGATTCAGGAAATCCATGTAAAAACAGTACCGCTGGTGCATTAGAACTGCCGTAATCCAAATAGTAAGTTTCTTTCCCACGAACTGTCATAAGTTTCTTCACCAATAAATCCTCCTTTATTTTTAAAACCGACCGGTCTCTTTTTAATATAGCATAGCGTTTTTTTTCTGCAAGGGTTTTATTGCTTAAAAGCTCTCTTCTTGTATATTCATTTAAAAGAAGTATAATAATTTAAGACCATTCGGTACTTTTTAAGGAGGGGTTTTAATGCGTAAAGGACAAATAACCAAAGAACATATAATCCGCGAATCTGCTGGTTTATTTAATACCAAAGGATATACAGGCGCATCTCTATCTGAAATTATTGATCGTAGCGGTGTTCACAAAGGGGGCATTTACAATCATTTTGAAAATAAAGATGAAATTGCACTTGCCGCTTTTGACTATTCTGTTTCAAAAATTCTGGATTTCCTCTCAAAAGCACTTGAGAACACAACCACCTCAAAAGAAAGATTATTGGCAATCTGTGATGTTTATATAGATATCATTGAAAGCAATACTATAGAAGGTGGATGTCCAATATTAAATACAGCTATTGAAAGCGACGATGGACACCCCTTTCTTAAAGAACGAGCTCAACAGGCGATGAAAGTTTTCATTGGAAAATTAAAAGTAATCGTAGACAGTGGAATTGATAATAAAGAATTTAGAAGTAATATAAATTCTGAGGAGATATGTACCTATATTATTGCGGTGATAGAAGGTGGCGTTATGCTCAGTAAATTATTTGATGATAGCATTTACATTCGACATTGCGTGAGTAATGTACAGCAGTATATCGATGGTCAAATGTTGAACGTGGAATTTATGTCGTCACAGCAATTAAAAGAGGACATTAAGTAATAGGTACCTGTTACTCGAGTGGACATTTAATCAAATCGGTCGCTTGGTTGGAGTTGGTATAATAGAAAAGCAGATGATATAGAAAATATCTATATCATCTGCTTTTCTGTTTATAAAAATACCATTTAGGACAGATTTTAGTTAAAATAAACACTAACCGATTTTTAAAATAGGTTTTCACAAAATATAAAATGTCCAAATGTACTTGTGTTTGATAATAAGTTATTGAGCATGATATAAGTGTAAAAGAAGTGGAACATTAGACATTGTATTTTTTGACCGAGGGTTTGAAGTTGTATTCATTATGAGAGGATTTTGATTTAATATGATAGATAATTTTTGGCGTGATTTACCACGACCATTTTTTGTACTTGCACCAATGGAAGATGTGACAGATGTTGTTTTTCGTCAGGTAGTAAGTAAGGCTGGTCGACCGGATGTATTTTTCACAGAGTTTACAAATTCGGATAGCTATTGTCATCCAGAGGGCATTAAAAGTGTGCGTGGCCGTTTAATTTTTACAGAAGATGAACAGCCAATGGTGGCACATATTTGGGGGGATAATCCCGAATATTTCCGTCAAATGAGTATTGGCATGGCAGAGCTTGGATTTAAAGGCATTGATATTAATATGGGCTGCCCTGTACCGAATGTGGCAACGAGAGGGAAAGGTAGTGGCCTTATTCTGCATCCAGACGTCGCGGCAGAACTTATTCAAGCTGCAAAAGCGGGCGGACTGCCTATCAGCGTGAAAACACGACTTGGCTATAACGATGTAAATGAGTGGGAGGAGTGGCTAACGCATATTTTAAAACAGGATATTGCTAACCTTTCTATTCATTTACGTACAAGAAAGGAAATGAGCAAAGTAGATGCGCATTGGGAGCTAATTCCGGAAATTAAAAAATTACGTGACCGTATCGCACCAAATACGCTACTAACAATCAATGGAGACATTCCTGACCGTCAAACTGGACTGCAACTTGCTGAACAATATGGTATTGACGGCGTGATGATCGGGCGAGGTATTTTTACAAATCCTTTTGCTTTTGAAAAAGAGCCAAAAGAGCATAGCAGAAAAGAATACCTCGATCTATTAAGATTGCAGCTTGATCTTCAAGATCAATATGCGGAAGCACTGCCACGTTCAATCACGGGGCTTCATCGTTTTTTCAAAATTTATGTCAAAGGATTCAGTGGAGCTGCTGAATTAAGAAATCAATTGATGAATACGAAATCAACAGATGAAGTGCGTGCATTGCTTGATAACTTTGAAAAAGAATGTTGATGGGACGGGGACAGTGAAGTGATGTAACTCTCAAAAAGTTAGAGAAAAATGAATCACATCAACCCATGTGTACTTACTTTATTCAGTTTCAAGTTCTTTGTAGCTGGCAACTTTTGTTTTGAACAATTCTGTTTTCTAAAAGAAAAATATTTTAAGGATGTAATAAACCCACCAGCACCCTTGTGTTGCCACATACACTCTGCACATTTTAAGTGTGTGGCTTGGTTGGAATTAAAGAGTTAAATCGTAAATTGAAGTCCTGGAGTCAGCTTTAGATTCTAGGTCTTTTTTTATTGGGAAATCCCTTTTTGGGGGAAGAGATCATCGAAAAATTCTACCGTTATAGTCACTGGACTAAGTATAAGTATTCCCTTTAATAAACGCTTCGGAGCTTTGTGGTGGATGCCTCCCGCGAGAAGCCAGACACCCAAAGGAAAGAACGTAAATTATCATGCTTAGTTGGGATCTTTTAATTAGTGTTAATCCAAATGCTCTTTAGGTTTTTCTTTATGCTTTCTATCTTTAACCTCAGTAAATATGTTATCTGACACACTTGTTTTAGTTTTTAATGTTTCATTTGGAGGAGTAGATTGATTCGATTCAATCAGCGCTTTTAGCATCTGGATGTCCGCTTTTGTAGCGTATTGTTTATCAGACTTTAACATATATCCTAACTGACCGTTCGATTCTATAGTAGCCCATTGTAAATCAGTAAAATGCTGAATGTTTTGTTGTCTCATTCGTACTTCAAGCATATCAACCGTTAACCGCAGCTTCTTTAAATTGGTTTCATTTATTTGACCATTTTCAACTACTACAAGGCCTTTCCCATAAATTAGAGTTTCAAGAGCATTTGATTTCAAAACGATATATTCAATAACAATAAGTGTAGCTACCATTAAAAATGTAATCACCATTGTAATCCAAATGTTCCTATCGCCGACAGGTTGAATAATTAATGACCCAACAGCTATCATCATGACAGTCTGAGCAACAGTAAGCTGTGAGATTGATTTTCTTCCAGCTAATCGTAAAATCAGGATTCCGCCTATCACGACGACAATAGCTTTCCATATGAAATGTAAATCCAAAAACATCGCCTCTTTTCAAATGTTTCTAAAGATTCTTCTTTATTTCAACGTTTTTAATTGTTTCCCCGCGAAGAGTATTATATAACCTGCTCTTAGGCTCATATATTTTTTGAGAAGGCCATAGTCCATGATGTCCTGAGAATAGATAGCTGACTAAACAAGCAACAAAAAAGTACTCTAACCCTTTTCCATCAAACATCTCCATTGCCAGCAGGAAAGCTGTTATAGGGGTATTAGCTCCTCCAGCAAAAACAGCGATTAATCCTAATGCAGCGAGAAATGACATAGGTAAATCGATGAATGTGTGTAGGGTATTGCCTAATGTTGATCCAATGAAAAATAAAGGTATGGCTTCTCCGCCAACAAAGCCCGTACCAAGAGTTACTGCTGTAAAAAGTAGCTTGGCCAGGAAAGCAAAGGGTGGAACGTCTTCTGTAAAAGATTGTTCTAA
Organism: Paenisporosarcina sp. TG20; assembly: GCF_000286315.1. GTDB lineage: Bacteria > Bacillota > Bacilli > Bacillales_A > Planococcaceae > Paenisporosarcina. The sequence continues at coordinate 25,549 of NZ_ALJG01000345.1, forward strand.
CATCTGTATTCCTCGGCCATTATAATCTTGTGTACCAACGATTAAAGTTAATACCACAATGACAATACCTCCAAAAAAGGCTCTTTTCATATGGTTTTTTTTGAAAAGTTTCTCAGAGAATTTTTCTATCCCATGCCTCAACTGACAGTATAAAACGCTTACTAGGCTAAATAGGACTGATAGAAGAATAACTAGTATAAATGTAATAATAGTTATTTCCGGTACGGTTTGTATTATAAATTCTTCGTGTTTATGTCCCCAAGCTGCTGTAGTTACATAGTGACCAACAAAGCTTGCCGTAAGACAAGGAACAAGTGCTTCAAATTTCAGCCTCCCTAAAGCAGCCATCTCCATCCCAAATACAGCGCCTGTTATAGGTGCTCCAAAGGCAGCCCCAAAACCAGCACTTATACCGCTCATTATTAAAATTTTCTTATCAAATATGTTTATCTTAAATAGTTTGTTGATCGTTGCAGCTACACTTGCTCCCATTTGGACAGCTGCACCTTCTCTTCCGGTTGAACCTCCAAAAAGGACTGTTATAAAAGTCCCGAAATAGATGATAGGTCCCATTCTCCGCGGTACCTCTTTTTTTCCATGAACTGAGTCTATTACCAGATTATTGAGTTCAGCAGTGTCACTCAAAGTATTATTCAAAAATACCTTTCCGTATTTCATATATATGTATCCTATGATAATTCCGCCAAAGGGGAGAAAGAAGATAAGCCAATCCCTTTTTGATCGTATATCATCTCCTAGATAATCGTTAATCTCTAAAAGGAAAAAGGTTGTCGAGCCGACAACTATACCAATTATGCTGCCAAAGAAAATCCATAGAAACAGTACTGAAAAAAAGTTTTTATACTTTAACAGCATTCCCCAATTCGCCTCTTTTCTTTCTTTGAATTTTAATACTATTGTTGCCTATTGTATTAAAATTAATCTAAAAAATATTGAATAGCCGATTATGAAATAAGTAAAAAGAGATGAACCCATTAATTCATTTTAATAAAAGGTTTTTTACACACTAATCTGACAAATCTCATTTAATGTACAACGAAGAACCGTACCGTAAATAGTGGTATAAAGGGAGAATGGTTAGAGAGTTGAGTTTCTAAAATAGTAAGGGAACAAGTCAGTGGAAACTTGTTCCCTTTTAAGTTTCTATAAATTGACTTGCAAAATAGTCTATCTATTACTTTTCTCGAGTGTAATCTGCCATATTATTTTTTTAATAAGTATCCAGCATGGTTCTTTACTGAAGAATTTAAAACGACTTCACGATGTTCAATAGACGTTTTGAGTGTAGCGAAAAATAACAAATATCTAGTTGTAACAGATGTAGGAGATCCCGTACATGGGATTGAATGAAGGGAGAGTACTTCAATCAACACCATATGAAACAGGGAAAGTAAATCCATTTAACTTACTTGGTAGGTTAGTAACTACATTTTAAATAGTATGTAAAAGGGCCAAGTGGTCCTTTTTTATTTGTAAATTAGATCATAATTATTTATTGTTTGACTTAAATAGTAATTTTAATTACTATAAAAAGTAATTACTGAGGAAAATTTGAGGAGGTATTTCATGGATTACATCGTATTTAAAGGAAATTTTAATAACTTGCTTCATTCCTTCATATCTGCTGAAACTTTGGAAGAACAAAACAATTACTTTAAAGAGTTCAACAAACAACGTCTGTTATACGAGGGAACAAAAAATTTACTTAGGATTAACCATTTCAGTGATTTGAGTAATGTAAAAGCTCGAGAAGAGGATTCAAATATTCAGCATTCTGAACCTGGATACCTTTCATTAGTTAACGACTATTACGAAGCAATTTTATCGGCTGTTTTTAGAACTGAACTGGAGGGACTATGGGGAGTGCATCTTTTTAAATTAGCTGAAATAAAAATAAAAACCTTTAATAAGGGAATAGCAGAGGAGGTAGATAGAGAAAACAAGTTGGTTTCAGAGTATCAGCAAATATTTAGCAAAGCAGAGAGTATGTTCAGGGGGGAAGCATACCTCTTTCTTCACTAATACCGTATATTTTTTCGGCAAATCGAAGTACAAGGAAAGAAGCATTTGAATCGAAATATTTATTTTTTCAAAACAACCAAAAAGAGTTTGATCGAATATTAGACGAATTAGTTAAAGTTCGACATCAAATGGCTTTGAAATTAGGTTATCCATCGTATATTGAATTAGGTTATCATCGAATGCATCGTACAAATCTTACTCCAGCCGACTATAAAAAATATCGTATGCAAGTAAAAGAAGTAGGAGTTCCTTTGGTTAACAACCTTCGCCATAAACAACAAGAAAGATTAAAAGTTGAGAAATTAAAATACTATGATGAACATGTTTTCTTTCAAACACCTGCTCCTAAACCAAAGGGAGATTTTCAACAAATTTTAAAGAATTATCAAATTGTGTTTGCTGAACTTTCTCCTGAAACCTCGTCTTTTTATAATGAAATTATGAGTAAAGATAATATAGATGTACAAAGTAGACCTAACAAATTTGGTGGAGCATTTGCTACGTACATTGGTGAAGAGGTTGCACCATATATGTATTGTAACTTTAACGGAAGTTCGAATGATGTTCGAGTATTTGCTCATGAAGCTGGACATGCTTTTCAATTTTATATGACGCGGGATAAAAATATTCATGAATATATTATTCCATATGATTCTGCTGAATTGTTTTCATTTACCATGGAACGCTTAGTTTGGCCGTGGATGGAACTATTCTTTGGAAGTGAAGTGGAAAGATATAAATATGAACATTTAACCCAAGGTCTTATGTATATGCCAATAGCTTCTGTGGTAGATGAATTTGAACATTATCTATATGAATTTCCAAATGCAACAGCGCTACAAAGGAAACAACAGTGGCGAAAACTTGAATCTGAATACATGCCAGAAAAAGATTATGATCAAAATGAATTTTTGGAACAGGGAATGGGATTTTATGAATACTCACATATTTTCACGACGCCCTTTTACTTTATTGATTATGACCTGGCTCATTTTTGCTCGTTACAGATGTGGAAGAAGCAACAAATAGATGGAGTGCCACCTATAAATTCTTTTATAAGTATGTGTAAGAGTGGTGGAAGCTTATCGTTTCAAGACTTGCTAGTAAGTGCAAATCTAAACTCTCCTTTTGAAGAAGATAGTTTACCGACTATACTTGAGGAAGTACAAGCGTGGTTAAATAATATGGACCATCAAAAATTTTAGTATGAAATAGGAGTTGAGAGAATTTGAAAGAGATTCGATTGAATGCTGAATTATTACGAAGAAAAGTTCCGAACTTAACAGTTGCAGCAAAGTCAATTGGAATTCGTCCAGCTACTGTCTCCAATTTATGTACAGGAAAGATTGACCTTGGTAAAGCTGAAGTACGAACTCTCGTTGGATTAGCATCTTTAGCAAATTGTACAGTGGATGAACTGATCCTCAAAGAGGTGAAGGGAAATATGATACCGACACATATAAAAGTGTTAGACTTTTTTGCACCAGTGGTTGCAGGTGGAACGGTAGGAATCGTTGCACGACCAGGAATGGGACAATTAGTCATTCTAGCTGAACTATTACATCGTCTGAAAGAATCTACATATGAAACCATATTATTAATGCCAGAATCTACAACAGCTGATATGAAAGAGTTAGCAGACCTAGCCAATTACGTGGTCACTTCAATAGAGGAAGCATTTGATAAAATGACTAAACAAGATTCAGAGATTGTCTTTTTCACGGATCGAAGTTATATAATTTCAGGTGACTTGTTAGATTTGCAGGAACGTTTAGTAGGTCAAAAAACAAGAGAAATCACAACTATTTTAGTAGACATATCAGGAGATGTCGTGGATGAAGATATGCCTTATGGTCCTCTCGAAAGTCTTTGGCAATTAGATGCGGACCTAGCAGCGAGACAACTATTTCCTGCTATTCATCCATTACATTCAACATCATCTATTGTGGAGAGCATCGATTTAGACCAAAAACATTCTACTTTGAGACAAAGAGCGCAACAACTACTTCGACGTTATAAAGAATTACGTTCGTTTGTAAACCTTCATGGAAAAGAGCGACTTCAGGAAAAGGATATTGCAATTTTTAATCGTGGTGAGTTACTGGAATCCTATTTTACACAGCCACTTTTCGTTGCAGAAGCTTTTACAAAACAAACTGGATTAGAAGTGTCATTAACTGAAACCTTACGTGACGTTGAAATTATTCTAGATGGACGCGCAGACAGACTAACACCTGAACAATTACTATATATAGGTAGTATCAATACAAACAAATTGCAGTAGCTGACCACAAGTTTTCTCATTGAACTGGACGCACGGGGACGGTTCTCATGCTTCCTTTTTGGGGCGTAGAAGCGGCAGAACCGTCCCCATGCTTCCCTTAATAGAGTAGTTGGAATAAAGCATATTTGTGTGAATATAGTTCTATCTTTTCCGTTCTTGAGTACACTAAATGTAGGTAAGAGAGAGTGGAGGAGAAGTGGTTTTGGCGAAAAAATGGGCAATTATAGCCCTTTTCTTATTTGGGGTATATGCTCTCCTAATGTATATTTATATCTTCCAAAGTGGCAGTGGGGGTATACCAGCAACTTTGAAAGGAACTGTTGCAGATCCGAATGTTTTTATGTCGGAGCGAGAATTGTACCTTAGTGAGGAGTATTCAAGAATAAAAAATTTCCTCTTTTTTGTATCAATACCATTTGAATGGCTTGTCTATTTATTTATACTGATTACTGGTCTTTCTCTAGCGTTTGAAAGTTGGATTCCTTTGCAAAAAAAATGGGCGATTTTGCAAAATGCAGTATATGTATTTTTACTGTCTGTTCTTACGTTTATTGTTTTATTTCCTCTAGACTATTACAGATATTCCTTAAGTAAAAAATATGGCATTAGCACCCAGAATTTCAATTCGTGGATGAGTGACAATGTCATTGATTTTTGGGTTAACTTAGGAACGACTATAGTGATTGTAACGGTTCTTTATTGGCTGATAAATAAAAGCATAAAGAGATGGTGGTTAAATGCCTGGTTACTAATGATTCCTTTCTCCATTTTCCTCATGTTTATTCAACCAGTAATAATCGACCCCTTATATAATGATTTTTATCCGCTAACAAATAAAGAATTAGAGACGAAGATTCTCGCGTTGGCTGAGCAAGCAAAAATTCCATCAGAACATGTGTATGAAGTTAACATGGCGGAAAAGACAAATGCTCTAAATGCCTATGTTACGGGACTTGGGAGCAATTCAAGAATAGTATTATGGGATACGACTTTAAACCGCTTATCAGAAAATGAAATTCTCTTCATTATGGCTCATGAGATGGGGCATTATGTGGAGAAACATATATACTTCAAAATGGCAGGTTATATCCTAACGATGCTAGTCGGGCTCTGGTTAACGGCTAAAATTATGCCTTGGGTCATCCATCGCTTTGGACGTGTATTAAAAATTAAACGACTAAACGCTATTCATTCATTGCCATTGTTTTTACTTATTACATCCATTCTATTATTCGTTTCAAGTCCAATTTCAAATTATAGTTCTAGATATCAGGAAACAAGAGCTGATCAGTATGCAATAGACCTAATGAACGACCCGGAAGCAGCTATCAAAACTTTTCAAGAACTTACGAAATCAGGATTAAATGAAGTGAATCCTCCACTACTCGTAAAATGGTTCCGATATTCACATCCGACAATGCTAGAAAGAATAAATAAAGTTGCAAATGAAAATGAATCAAAAGAGTGAGGTTCAAAATAGTATTATTGTAAATTGAATCGACCTAACGGGGCCGTGAGTTAAAGAACAAGATTTTTAAATTGAGGAGATAACAAGGAGTACAGGTGATTTCCGTTTCGGGCGGACGCTTTAGCGGGCAATCGTCGAGCATCCTCAGGCCAACAACATCCTGTTGGCTTGAGGTGCGTTGCCACATGAAGTGGTGTTCTTTAGCCTTTGTTCTTGTGCGCATCTGCGGTTACTCGTTTGCCACGCTTTTCCCGCAGGAGCCGACTTCCAGTTCAATTACTTGTAAAGGGTAGGTCCTATATCTGTTCAAAATCTAGTAAATGTGCAGGCTCTTCAATCCAAACAAGCAATCCTTTCCTCAATTTGTCGAGGAAAAGATTGCTTGTTTTTGTTGTATAATAAGTGTACTAAAATCAGGTGTTGTCCCAATGATTTCCTTTTAAGAATCTTTAAACCTTAGCCCGTTTATGGCGATTTACGATATAGTTGTGTGAACTAATTTGTCTAATAGATTAGATAAACAGGAGTGTGATTACTTACTAAACAACTTCATTGTTGTTGTCAAAATGGCTTTTCTATTTTCAATTGGCCTGGAGTTCTTCACAAATAACCCAGAATAGATAAGAAAAATACCAATCATCGAGATAATTCCAATGTATACAGACATCATCGTTGGGATTAAGAATGCACCTAGTATGATGGTGGATCTCGCAATCAATTCGGCTCCAGAGAATGACAAATTAGAAAAAGCCGAGTAGGATCCTCTTTTATCTGCAGGCATCATATTCGCTTGTTCAGCATTTAGAGTTGGTGAATAAACTAGTTCACCTATCGTCGCGATGAAACCAAAAATGACAAGTAAATACCATGAATTTGCAGATGTAAGGGTTACATAACCGATTCCATAAATAATGAGTCCAATGAGTATGATTTTTTGTTTGCTAAATCGATCCGTAAATTTAGTAATAAAAAATGTTAAGAACACGACGAGTAACATATTTTCGATATTTAGAATACTTAACATACGTACTCCACCTATTTCAAACTCACCGATAGAGACAGACTTAAATGTTTCTGCAAGTCGAACGCCAATATAACTATTTAAAGTGAATTCCGCAGCAAGAATGAACATTGACCCTGCAACCAACTTGACGAATGGTCGATCTTGAAAAGCAACCTTATAACTTTGAATTAAGTCTATAAACACATTTTGGTGCTGCTTTTCTAGCCGATTAGTATGTTCATCGATCAGCCAGATGTGATAAGCGATCGGGAGAGTAGCAGATATAATTGTCAGTAGAATGAATAATTCAATTTGATGGTTTACGTATAATAAGCCACCTAATGCAGCACCAATTGCCATAGATAAATTCACCAACCAATAATCAATGGCATATACAGCCTTTCGGTTCTCAGGTGTGGTGGAGTCAATAATAATGGCATGCATTGCAGGACGTCCCAAACTATTTGTAATGACAAACGCTAGATAACCACTGGCAAACAGCCAAATCATATTATTTAAAGGAAGTAAGCTAATGGACATTATTAAAAATAACACTGCACTTAATGAAGAGGTTATTACTAACACACTTTTTCGTGGGAATCTATCGGATATATAGCCACCAATTAGTTTAATAAAAAAACTAATGATTACAGTAAATACTAAAAACAGGCCAGCCCAAACTTTACCCTTTTCTTGAGCAAAGAATAATGCCATAAATGGCATCACTGCTGAAGCTACTGCCTTGTTAAAAAAAGATGTAATTAAACGAACCTTAATATTTTGTGGATAGTTTTTCCATTTAATGTTGCATACCTCCCCTACGACAATGCGATAGCAGAAGCTACATTTAAAATTTTAAGGACAGAACACCTTTTCCTTTAATTTTAATTATTGTTTTTATCTTCCTTTATTAATAATATACCAATTTTTGATATTTACAATATTATTTTCTATTTATTAGGTGAAATTTGTATAACTATTTTATAAAGAGAATAAAATTTTAAATGAAAGAAGAGTTTGGTATGGCTACATTTTTTTCGTATTTTTCCACTAGTATTGCATGAATTTTGACGAAATATTAAAAAGACTCAAAATGTTCAATAATCTAAATTTGCGCAAAGAAAAAGTCCTTTATAATGGATTAAGTCAGGTGGTAACCCGTCCAAATCCAATAAAAAAGGACCTAAGCATGGACAAGATTACACGAAAAACGTCATTTGGACAATGGTTTTCACCAATAAATCTTCAACTTT
>NZ_ALJG01000346.1 GCF_000286315.1 Paenisporosarcina sp. TG20
CTGAAAGCCCCGCAGGAAAGAATGGAACGAAGACTAAGAACGCCACGTCTTGTGGCAACGTCTTCGTGACCAACATCCTGTTGGCCCGAAGCCGTGCCCCACGGAAAGCGTCCGCATGGAGCGGAAATCAACTTTATTCGGATATTATTACTATATTCTTTATTATGAAATTGACTCAATTGGAAAAATAAATAAAAAAGAGGATTATAAAATGACATACTTATTATTAATTCTAGGATTCGTATTGCTGATGGTAGGAGCTAATTACTTTGTCAAAGGAGCCTCAAATATCTCAGTTCTTCTTCGAGTACCTCCTATCCTAATAGGATTGACTATCGTTTCTTTTGGGACAAGTTCACCTGAAGCAACGGTTAGTATTATGGCTGCATTAAACGGAAATGATGATGTCTCCCTTGGAAACGTTATGGGAAGCAACATATTCAATACACTTTTTGTATTAGGTGTGACGGCATTCATCGCACCTCTCGTGGTAAAAAATCAGACCTTGCGTAAAGAAATCCCGTTTTCTTTTTTGGCAAGCATCACATTACTTGTATTGATGGCTGATATCTTTTTACAAGATTTCACTGAGAATGCCCTGACACGAAGTGATGGAATTATTCTATTATTAATCTTCGCAGTCTTTCTATACTATATTTTCGAGTTGGCTAGAAAAAGTCGTAGTGATTTGGAAGTACCTCAAACAAATCTAAGTGAAAAAGATAAGAATTGGATTAGAAATGGCGCATTTACATTAGGTGGACTTGCAGCGATTATTTTTGGTGGGGACTTTGTTGTTAAAAACAGTACAGAAATTGCCATTTCTCTTGGTATGAGTGAAGCTTTAGTTGGGTTAACAATTGTAGCTGTTGGTACTTCGTTGCCGGAACTTGTTACATCAGCTATCGCTGCTTGGAAAAAAGAGAGTGAAATTGCATTAGGTAATATAATTGGGAGTAATATTTTTAACATTCTCCTAGTTCTAGGAGCTTCCGCAACTATTTCACCAATCGGTGTGAACGGTTTATTATTTACTGACGCAATTATTCTAATTGTCTTTACCGTTATTGTTTTGATTTTCGCTCTTACTAATTTCAGAATTGGAAAACGGGAAGGTATCTTCCTTGCCTTATCATATATTGTATACATGATCTTCATCATCCTGCGGAACTAAACGAAGGTCTAATAAGTCTATAAAAAGAGGAATTATTTCAATTCAGAGTGCCATGAACCCCGTGGTTATTTGTAACAGAAATCACTATGTTGAGCAGAGACTTTAAGAAAAACCCGGGCTAAGTAAGCCCGGTCCTTTTAAGAAGGGTAACCATAAAAACCCGTTTATTTTCGCTACGGTGGACGCTCGCCTGCCCGCCCCATGGAAAGAGTCCGCCTGGAGCGAAAATCAACGGTATCATACTAAAACCTACTCCTTAAAATAACGGAAATACTGGATTCATGGCTCACTAAAGTAATATACTTTCTTTTTTAAACCTTTACATCTCCAACATTCTGAGGAGTCTCTACTATTGAATTAAGTTCAAGAACTGCTTTGTTCGTTCTTCTTTCGGATGTGTAAACATTTCACTTGGTTTGCTGCGCTCAAGAATCTTTCCTTCATCCATAAAAATGACTTCGTCCGCAACATCGTTGGCAAATCTCATTTCATGGGTCACAACTACCATTGTGATGCCTTCGCCCGCCAAGTCTTTCATCACTTGTAATACTTCTCCGACAAGTTCTGGATCTAGTGCTGAAGTTGGTTCGTCAAAGAGCATTACTTTTGGTTCTAGCGCTAGTGCTCTAGCAATTCCGACACGTTGTTGTTGGCCACCAGATAATTGGTGTGGGTAAAAATCAAGCTTATCTCCAAGACCCACTTTATTCAATAACTGCTCTGCTTTCTTACGAGCTTCAGCTTTTGGCAACTTCTTTACGATAACTGGCCCTTCCATAACATTTTGAAGAGCAGTCATATGAGGAAAAAGATTATAGTGTTGAAAGACCATCGCTGACTTTCTTCTAAGTAAATCTATTTTTCTTTTACCTACAGGTTTAGAAAAGTCTCCAGTTTCATCATCAATTGTAATACTTCCTGAAGTCGGCATTTCTAATATGTTTAAGCATCTAAGTAACGTTGTTTTTCCAGAACCAGAAGGTCCGATGACCACGATAACTTGACCTTTGTTGACTTTTACATCGATTCCTTTTAAGACTTCGAGATTTCCAAATTGCTTGTGTAATCCATTTACTGAAATCATCTTATGCTCCTCTCTTCCTCATCCATTTATCAATTAAATTATCTCGCTACATAACGATCAAATCGATGTTCCAATCGACCTTGGATAAGTGAAAGGATAAAACAGATAATCCAATAAAGCATCGCTACTTCGGTATACAGGAGTAAAACCTCATATGTGGTTGCTGCAATTTCTTGTGCTCGTCGAAACATCTCGGTCACGAGAATTAGAGATGCTAATGATGTATCTTTTACTAAACTAATAAATGTATTTGATAACGGTGGAATAGACACGCGCGTTGCTTGTGGTAAAATCACCCGTCGTAAGGATTGAGAATACGACATTCCGATCATATGTGCAGCTTCCCACTGACCTTTTGGAATAGACAAAATTGCTGCGCGAATGACCTCAGAGGCATAAGCACCCACATTCAATGAAAAACCAACTATAGCTGCTGGGAATGGATCTATAACAATTCCAATAGAACCTAAACCATAAAATAAAATAAATAATTGAACTAATAATGGAGTACCACGAATCGCAGATACATAAAAACGTGCTATCCATTGTAATGGTTTAATCGTAGAAATTCTTGCTAAAGCTGTTAGTACAGCTATCATAAGTCCTAAAGAGAAAGTAATTAATGTTAAAGGGAGCGTATATACAAGAGCACCCTCCAGCAAAGGCAGGAGGGATGATTGTGCAATATCTAGGTAGCGCTCCATCTTTTCAGGCTCAATGGTCAGGTTATTCCAAAACATTTTCACCGAACCATCTTTCTGAAATTTCATCGTACGTGCCATCTTCAATCATTTCGTCCAATGCATCATTAACTGCAGATACTAACGTTTCGTTTCCTTGTCGGAACATCAATCCACTTTGTGCAGCATCATCTGCTTTCGCGACAATTTGAATAGCGGCATCTGGTTTTTGTTTTAAAAAGTCTAAAACGGATAAATTATCATTGATGGTTACATCTACACGTTTTGAGTTTAACAACTCAATTGCTTGATTAAATCCATCAACACCAACTATTTCTGCCCCATAAGAAGTTGCAATATCAGCATAGTTACTTGTTAGTGATTGTGCTGATTGTAATCCTTCAATGTCTTCAAAACTTTTCACTTGTTCATTTTCTGCATGTGATACTAAGACAGCTACTGATGAAATATATGGTTTGGAAAAATCGTATTTCTCTAGACGATCTTCACGAATACCAACTTGGTTAGCAATCATATCAAAACGTTTTGAATCCAATCCAGCAAACATCGCATCCCATTGTGTTTCCATAAATTCTGCTTCTACACCTAAGCGTGAAGCAACTTCTTCGGCAATTTCAACGTCAAAACCAGTCAATTTACCGGTTGAATCGTGATATGTGAATGGTGGGTAAGTTCCTTCTGTACCGATAACTAACTTTCCATCTTCTTTCACTTTTGCTAATAAATCATCACCTTCTACAGTGCCTGTATTATTATCATCATTTACTGTATTATCATTTGCATTTCCACAGGCTGCTAATACTAAAACTGCTGTAAACATCAGTACAAATAAATAACTAATTTTTTTCATTTTTTATTCCCCCTAATTCAGATAGACTTTATCGGCATTAGTAAATCTTATAGTATGAAAACCCTTGAGTCAAAATAAAAATCTCCAGTTATAAATACCCGAATAATTAAGAATTATCACAACTATTTGTATGTACACTAAGTTATCTTTTTAAGTTTCTAGTAAATAATTTTTATTAGTGATTAAAAAAAGAGTGAATTATACAATTAATAAGATATACTTAATAATAGTTCGACATCCGTAATAAAAGGGAGAGATGACCGTGGTTAAGAGTTTGCCTTTGAGATCAGAAGTCAATATAGACGAAACATGGAACTTACAAGATTTATTTACATCGGAGGAAGAATATAAAACAGCACTTGTAGACCTTGAAAAAAAGGTAGATTCTTTCTGCAATCAATTCAAAGGAAATATCAAGGACGCACATTCTGCTGAAGAGACTTTAACTGGATATGCTGAAATTTACGAAAAGTTTGTTCCCCTTGGCACTTATGCAAATTTAGCTTATAGTACAGATCAAACTGACAGCGATGCTCAAATGCGTTCTGCCAAATTTGGATCAGTATCTGCAAATTTAAGTAGTAAATTATCGTTTGTAGATAGTGAACTACTAGAGTTGCCAGTAGAAATTTTAGAAGGTGCTATGAAAAACTCAAGCGAATTTGGTCACTACTTAAATAAATTAATTCGTCGTAAACCACATCAATTACATCCTGAAGTGGAAAAAACATTAGCAGCATACTCTTCTTCATTCGCTGGTCCTTATGAATTGTACAATACAACCAAAATGGTCGATTTATCATTTGAAGATTTCGAGGTAAACGGTAAGAAATATCCGTTAAGTTATGTATTATTTGAGGGCGACTGGGAAGCAGAAACAGATACAGACATTCGCCGGGAAGCATTTAAATCATTTTCGAGTCAATTGAAAAACTATCAACATACAACAGCAAAAACATACGATATGAAATTACAAACTGAAAAGACCACATCCGACTTACGTGGCTTTGAGAATATTTTTGATTCCCTATTGTTCGGTCAAGAGGTTGATCAATCCTTATATAACCGTCAAATTGATTTAATTATGAGCGAACTTGCTCCACATATGCGCAAGTATGCGAAACTTCTTCAAGATGTTCACGGATTAAAGGAAATGACGTTTGCTGACTTAAAAATTCCTTTAGACCCGTCATATGAACCAAAAATCACTATTGAAGAATCAAAAAAATACATGAATGATGCACTTGCTATAATGGGTGAAGACTATTTAAATATGGTTAATCGTTCATTTGATGAGCGCTGGATTGATTTCGCACAAAATAAAGGGAAATCTACAGGTGCTTTCTGTTCAAGTCCATACGGTGCACACCCTTACATCTTGATTTCATGGTCAAGCCGGATGAATGAAGTGTTTGTTTTAGCACATGAACTTGGACATGCTGGACATTTCTATAACGCTCATAAAAAACAAAATGTTTTTAATTCTCGCCCATCACTTTACTTCATTGAAGCTCCGTCTACAATGAATGAAATGTTAATGGCAAACCACTTACTAAAAAACTCAGATGACCCTAAGTTTAAACGTTGGGTTATTTCATCAATTGTTGCACGGACGTATTACCATAACTTCGTGACACATTTACTCGAAGCTGCATACCAACGTAAAGTTTACGAAAGAGTCGATGCAGGAAATAACGTCAATGCTGGCATTTTAAATGAATTGAAACGTGGCGTTCTAGAAGAATTCTGGGGAGATGCTGTCGAAATCACACCTGGTGCTGAACTGACTTGGATGCGTCAACCTCATTACTACATGGGATTATACCCGTACACGTATAGTGCCGGACTAACAATTTCAACTCAAGTATCCAAACGCATATTAGAAGAAGGAGAACCTGCAGTAGCCGAGTGGTTAGAAGTTTTGCAAGCAGGAGGTACAAAATCTCCGGTTGAACTTGCTCAGATGGCAGGGGTCGACATTACAACAGAAAAACCCCTTCGAGACACAATTGCTTACATTGGGGAATTAGTTGATGAATTGGTGAAATTGACTGCAGAAATTGATGCCGTATCAGTGAAATAAGAAATACTATTGCCTTTGAAAAATGAACCTCAGTCACTTTATGTGACTGAGGTTCATTTATATCTTTTATATTTTTAATTGTTCACTAGAAAGTGGAATGGGAGTAGTCTTATCTCTATAAATTCTAGGTAAGATTATCAAATATTTTGGCTTCTGTTTTAAATAAGTAAATAACAAACATCCAATAATTACAACCACACTTCCTACAACTTGAATCCATGTTATTTTTTCTCCTAGCCATATAAAAGCAATAATGGCAGTGAATATTGGGTTAAAATTCAAGAAAATTCCAGAAGTCGTTGCACCCAATTTTTGTATACCGATGTTCCATAACACCATACATACTACTGTTGATACTACTCCAGTATACAAAATCGATTGAACAAATGAAGCATCCACATTTGTGATGGTAAAATCACGCACATTAAATGGAGTTAATACAATTACTCCGAAAACTCCAGAATATAGCGTCGCCTTTAATGGCGTGGTTTCCTTCATTGCCCACTTGCTGATGACCGAATACACTCCAAACACACAAACTGCTGCAAGCATCAATAAGTCCCCTTTATTAAAGCCAATTGAAAACAGCAAATCGATTTGTCCATTAGAAAGAACTAAAAGTACACCTGTAAATGAAATGAACATTGAACCTAACTGTAGAGCATTAATTTTCTCTTTTATAAACAGGAACGAAAATAGCGCAATTGAAAACATATTTAACGTTGAAATCAACCCAACATTCGTTGCCGATGTGAATTCTAACGCAATAAATTGAAAAATATTAAATAACACAACACCTGTTATCCCCATCAAGATTAATGGAATGATGGCTTTTCTTGTAGGCAGAAGATTTTTTTCTTTCCACCAGACTATTGGAATAAGACAAATGACTGCAATCAACCATCTCAATGTCGTTAATGTGATTGGAGAAGCATGATCCACTAGCGTTTTTCCAACAACAAAGTTACCTCCCCATAACAAACTTGTAAACAACAATAAAAGATAATAAACATATGGCATGTCATCCGACTCCTTCATGACTAATACATTAATTTTATCATTCAAGTCGGTATAACTGTTTATTATTTCATTATTATCATTGAATTCGATATAATCGAAAGTATATAATGAAATTACCTCTCATTGTTCTGTTTATTAATAATTATGATATGTAGTTTGGAATGAAAGGGGAAAATTCTCCATGGCATCATTTATCAACAAAACACTTGACCCAATTGACATTCAAATTCTAGATATGTTACAAAGACAAGCAAACATCAGCAATGCTGAACTTGGACGACGCGTCAATTTATCACCGCCTGCCACTCACGCACGCATTAAACGCTTGGAAACAGAAGGATATATCATTAGACAAGTGGCCATTCTAGACCCACAAAAATTAGGTTTTGACCTCTTATGCTATGTCTTCATCAGTACTGACATTCATCAAGCGGAGAAGCTAGATTTATTGGAATACAATTTAGAATCTATGTCAGAAGTGTTAGAGTGCCATTGCCTAGCAGGTGAATTCGATTACCTATTAAAAGTTGCGAACAAAAACCGGCGCGAACTTGAAGATTTTATTCGTAAACTTAACAAACTAGGTATCTCTCGTATACAAACAAGCCTCGCCCTACGGGAAATCAAAAACAGTACAATTCTACCAATTAGTCTTTAAACTTTTCTTGTGAACTAGACAAAATTAATATTATCCATAGAAAAATGCGACAGTTATCAATAAACTGTCGCATCACTTACTATTAAGTGCCATGGTCAACCTTGATCAGGTCCACCTAAAAAATCCAATACACTAATCGCAATAACTCCAATTGCCGCGGTTGTTACAATACCTTTTATACCACTTTTCATTCGTTCATTATCTTTATTTACATAACCCGAGTAAATATCTTTACCATTCGCTACGGTAATTTTAGCTGTAGACTTTACCCCTTTAGCTGTTCGGTTATACGCATCACTAAGTTCAAGCATTCCTTCATCACTTTTTTGGGTATCCTTAGTCACGTAACCAACAGCATTGTTAACTACACCATCTCCCACTTGTCCGATTATGTCTCCGGCAAACCTACTTGTCTTATTTACACCTTTTCCGATTGAGGAAATCGTGTCACTTTCCGTCATATGACCTACAAATTCAATTGGTTTTCCAAGTATCCAACCAGAAGCTTCCCCAGCGAACTTCCCTATGTCTCTAAACATCCCCATACTTACACCTCACTCTTTTATTTTCCATTTGTCCTATTAGAATAATTGTAAAATAATCTCTTCTTTATTCTAATATTCGATACCTCTTCCCATTGTTCCTGTTTAAAAGAAAAATCTCTTTTTAATTCAGAATAATAAGTTAATTAATATTGCAAAAATCAGGATATATTGTGATACTATGAGAATGAATTATTATCAATAAATTGAGGTGATCCTTTGAATAGTTGTATACACTGCGGAATTTCATTTGATTTTTATAACAAAGGATTTATTTTCATTGAATCCAAACAGATTAGACAACATATAACAAGCAAATATCAGATAAGCGGCGGGAATATCGCCTATGCACCTTATAGCTCATTAGATACAGTTGAAAATGAATTAAACCGCCTTTCCCATGTATCAGACATTAAAATAGGACTTTCTCGTTCAACACGACATGAGAGATTAATAGATTTAAAAACATTTAAATTTCGTTTTCAAGAAAAAGAAACCGTCAACTTTATTCAACATGGTCAATTGGTTAGTCATTTGCAACCAATCGTTTCTTTACATTCTAAGGAAGTATATGGATACGAATCCTTACTAAGAACAAAAGACTCGGAAATTTCATATTCACCCATGTCATTATTTAATATTGCAGCTAAAACAGGGCTACACTCCTTACTGGACCAAAGAGCACGTGAAGCAGCAATTAAAGCACGAGATGGTAACATTCCCATTGGCAAAAAAAGCTTTATAAATTTCTTGCCTTCCACTATTTATAATCCGGATTTCTGCTTACAACATACCTTTAAACTAGTAGAAAAATATAAAGTAAATCCACAAGACTTAGTATTCGAAGTAGTTGAAACCGAAAAAATTAATGATGTTCTACATTTAAAGAAAGTATTAGATCGTTACAAAAAAGAAGGAATGAAAGTAGCATTAGACGATGTTGGATCTGGATACTCAACCCTAGATATGTTGGAATTACTCAGACCAGATTATGTCAAAATAGATCGTTCTTATGTCACCAATTGTGACCAAGATTCAACCAAACAAGCTTTCTTAAAAGAAGCCAATAAACGCGCACATGCCCTTGGAATTATTACACTTGCAGAGGGAATTGAACGAATTGAAGAAGCACAAGTATGTGAAAGTTTAGGCTATGACTTAGCTCAAGGATATCTTTTCGGCAAACCTTCGGAGACGACGAAATGGTCCAATCCAGTTTCAGCTAATTCAAGTAATTGATGCGACTGAAGTAAGGTTTTGATATTATTTGTGAATCTCATCCATAAACAAAAAAGAAGAAGCTAATCACCTATTACAAATAGTGTGATTAGCTTCTTTCACTCTTCAGTAGACATTTTTAGTGACCTCAATATTGAAAAAATTCTAGTTAAAATTTCGTCCTTGTTTATTATCAATATTATTGGTTAAATCATTTAAACTTTGTTCATTTTGATTATCATTTGATTGATTGTTTAATTCTTCTTCAATCTGATATTCCTTCTGTATATTATTAAGACTCTGTTCTGAACGGTTAGTGGGGTATTGATTCAATTCTTCTTCGTTTTCTTCTCGCTCTTTCTGACTCATATATTCTGATTCAAATTCAGGAAATTCTTCTGATTCACTCATTTTAGAATACCTCCTTAAACTTTATATGACTTACTATCATTATTCCCACGAAGGTATTTATTAAACAAATTTCTGTATTAATTAATATTTAATCATCACAAAACTAAGTCTTTTGACTGAAATTTATTTGAATTTGCTTTTAAAGACCCTAAAAGTGGTAAACTCATTATAGACACACTTTTAAAGACAAGGGGCTCAAATAACATGAAAACTTATGACGTTACTATAGTAGGAGCAGGACCGACTGGATTATTCACCGCATTTTACGGAGGTATGCGTCAAATGTCGGTAAAAATCATTGAAAGTTTACCAAATGTCGGGGGGCAATTAACAGCTTTATATCCAGAAAAATTTATCTACGATATTGCTGGTTTCCCTAAAATTCGTGCAAAGGATTTAGTTGATAATTTGTCAGAACAACTATCTATCTTCTCACCAACCATCATGACAAATGAGTCTGTTGAAGATATGACAAGACTTGAGGATGGCACTTGGCAACTTACCACCGATAACGGTAAACATCTCTCAAAAACAGTTATTTTCACAACAGGCAACGGTGCTTTTGAACCAAAACGTTTAGAGCTCGAGGAAGCAGCAAATTATGAAGGTACTCAACTTCATTATTTTGTTGATGACATGGGTACATTTGCCGGAAAAGACGTTGTTTTATTTGGCGGTGGAGATTCGGCAGTAGATTGGGCACTTATGTTAGAACCAATCGCAAACTCAATCACACTCGTACATAGACGTGATTCTTTCCGCGCGCATGAACACAGTATAGACTTACTGCATCAATCATCTGTTACTATTAAAACACCTTACGTCGTCGATCATTTTGAACCTAAAGATGATGATACTTTCACACATGTCGCTGTTCGTGGTACAAACGGTGAAGTCGAACTTTTGAAGGCGGATCACGTAATTGTTAACTATGGTTTCCGTTCACATATAGGCAACATGAAAAATTGGGGCATGGATATGGAACGCAATGCGCTAAAGGTTAATTCAAAAATGGAAACTATTCTTCCTGGTGTTTATGCAGTTGGTGATAGCAATTTCTACGACGGAAAAGTTAAGCTCATTGCGTGTGGATTTGGCGAAGCACCGATAGCCATTAATTCAGCAAAACACTTCGTGGACCCAGAAACAAAGAAACATGTAAAACACTCAACCGATATTTTTTCTCACTAATAATATGTGAAGAGATTCCACTGGCGAATGCTTGGGAATCTCTTTTTTGTCATGCGTATACTTAATAACTCCCCAATAATCTTCAACGACACATTAAGAAAGACTGTAGGCTTGGACAATTATTTATATCTTTTATCACTATCGCACTTATCACATCAAAAGCAAGCATCCATTGATGTAAGTGTTACATCTTAGGATTATTATTAAATGCCTTGTTGCGTATGAGATTCCATACAGCCATCCCATCGCTAGGATTTTCCCCATGCCAAACAGGAAAGAGCGAAAAGAAAACGAAATAGAATGAAAAGTAAACGAATTGATAAAGAAAAATATTAGGATCAATTTCTCTGAAAAAAATGAGACCATTTAAAATGAGTATACTGCCAATATTAAAAATTGAACCACCAGCATAGATTAAAATAAGTTGCCATTTTAAACCTCTTTTTGTTAACGTAATAAATTCACACCAACCGTCGTAAAAATAAAGGCGACGTATATGAAGTGGACCAACCTTTATAAGAATTTTCCCTGACCCGATATGCATATTTACTCTTCCCCCAAAAATATGCGCAAAAAACATATGACCTAGTTGATGAACAATCGTTACCAGAGGCAACACAAGGAAAAAGGCAAAGAAAAATTTCCAAAGATCATTAAATTCAAACAAAGTTTCACCTTCTATACATAAATAAAGATTTTTTTAGAAGCGGAGTTTCAATCATTCTCCCATGTGATTCCTAGTTTCCACACTTCTACTATTTTTAAACCTTTATATTACTGGTTATTTTGGTTTATACCTACTTGTAAAGTAGTGTGTGTCCATTCTCTAGTCCGCTAAATTCCAAAGATTTTATGAATGTTGCTTCGGACGTATACCTTCCGCAAGACTGCCGGGTGGAAAAGTTGACTTGCGAAATGACCGCGGTCACTTCACGGGTTCTTTCACTCTTGAGGTTATGGTGTACCAGGGTTAGCGACCTATAGCGACACCGAAACTGCGTTAAACATAATAAAGATATTTTACATAATTCTAGAAAAACACAGTTTGCTATGATATTAGTGGTAAAAAGAGCGACAGATTCCCTATGAACCTGTCGCTCTTTGCAATTAATCATATTAGTATCCTATGTCAAGTTCTTTCTTTGAATCAAATGTTAAATAATCTCAACCAAGGCCTTACCAACTTGTCGTCCTGTGAACAAACAACCACCGAGGAAAGTCCCTTCTAATGATCGATACCCATGAACACCTCCACCGCCAAATCCAGCAACTTCACCAGCAGCGTACAACCCAAGAACTGGCTCTCCCGTAGAATTTAACACTCTTCCTGATAAATCAGTTTGTAATCCACCTAGCGTTTTGCGACTAATAATATTGAGACGAACTGCTATTAATGGACCATTTTTTGAATCCAATATTTTGTGTGGTTTCGCAACCCGAATCAGTTTATCTCCTATGTAGTTTCTCGCACCACGCAATGCTGTTACTTGTAAATCTTTTGTGAATTTATGTTCCATTTCACGGTCCCTTGCAACGATCTGACGCTTCAAGTCTTCAAAATTAATAAGCCCTTCTCCAGTCAAATTGTTCATGCCTACCACTAGTTCTTCTAGTGTATTGGCAACAATAAAGTCTTCCCCTTTTTCCATAAAAGCCTTAACCGGCGCAGTAGGTCCGGGAAGTATTCGTGCTAAAACTTGACGAATACTCTTGCCTGTTAAATCAGGATTTTGCTCTGAACCAGATAAAGCAAATTCTTTTTCAATGATTTTTTGTGTTAATACAAACCACGAATAATCGTATCCTGTTTTCTGAATGGTCTCCAATGTCCCAAGGGTATCGAATCCTGGGAAGTTTGGAGCATCAAACCTTTTCCCGGTTGCATCTAACCACAACGAAGAAGGACCTGGTAAAATTCGAATCCCATGCTTTTCCCACACTGGATTCCAATTTGTAATGCCCTCTGTGTAATGCCACATCCGGTCTCGGTTTACGATACGACCACCAGCTTCTTCAGATATTCCTAACATTCGCCCATCAACATGGGCAGGTACACCTGAAATCATTCGTGTTGGAGCTTTTCCTAATCTTTCTGGCCAGTTCTGACGAATTAAATCAAAATTTGCTCCTAAACCACCACTTGTCACAACAACCGCTTTAGCGGTCTCACTAAATTCACCAATCATTTCTCGAGAACTCGCTTCTCCTCGACTTGCATTACTTGCTTCAAGAATGGCACCTTTTACCCCTACAACTACTCCATTGTCCACTAATAGTTCATCTACTCGATGTCGCGGGCGATAATCAACCAATCCACTTTCAATCGCTTTGCGCATTTTTTCTTCAAACGGTTTCACGATGGCAGGTCCCGTCCCCCACACGATATGAAAACGAGGCACTGAATTGCCATGACCTTCTGCTAAATAGCCACCACGTTCTGCCCACCCTACCACCGGAAAGAAACTTACACCTAAAGACTTTAGCCAAGCTCTCTTTTCAAAAGTAGCAAACTTTACATATGCTTGAGCCCATTTACGTCCCCAATAGTCTTCATCAACACGATCAAAACCCGCTGCCCCTTGCCAATCCTGCCACGCTAAATCATGTGAATCATGAATACCCAGTCTCCTTTGTTCTGGAGAGTCTACCAAAAACAATCCACCAAATGACCACCAGGCTTGTCCTCCAAGAGATGCTTCTGGCTCTTGATCTAACAATATAACTCTTTTCCCCGCATCAGTTAACTCAGCAGTTACTACCAACCCCGCTAATCCTGCACCTACTACTATTACATCTGCTTTCATTTCACTCACCCCATCAATTTCTCTGTTGAATATACTATTCTATTAAACGTAGGTATTTCCCTTTAATATCTCTATTTCGGATAATCTATATGGTCAAAATAGAGTTTTTATGCTAAAATTACTGATTGAATTAATATGAATGTTAGGTGGTTGAATTTAATGGAAAACAATACTTATCAAGTCTTGTTATATTATAAATATGTACTAATAGATGAACCTGAACTATTTGCAGAAACTCACTTAGCAACATGCAAAGAGATCGGTTTATTAGGACGAATTCTTGTATCTCATGAAGGCATTAATGGTACCGTTTCTGGTACAGTTACCCAAACGCAAACTTACATGGAATTAATGAAGAGTGATGAACGTTTTGCAGATATGATGTTTAAAATTGATGAAGTCGAAGGTCATGCATTTAAGAAAATGCATGTACGTGCTCGACATGAAGTTGTACATTTAGGGCTTGGAGAAGACGATATCAATCCTAATGAAATTACCGGCGAGTACTTATCTCCTGTAGAATTCTACAAAAAAATGCAACAAGACGATACGATTGTCATTGACGCACGTAATGACTATGAATATGATTTAGGACATTTCCGTGGCGCTGTTCGACCGGAAATTAAAAACTTTCGAGATTTACCTAAATGGATGCGTGAAAATAAAGAGCAATTCGAAGGTAAAAAGATTTTGACTTACTGTACAGGCGGAATTCGCTGTGAAAAGTTCTCCGGTTGGCTGGTGAAAGAAGGATATGAAGATGTAGGTCAACTTCATGGAGGTATTGCCACTTACGGAAAAGACCCTGAAGTAAGAGGGAAACTATGGGATGGTCAAATGTATGTCTTTGATGAACGCATCGCTGTTCCTGTAAATCAAGAGGAACATGTTATTGTTGGGAAAGACCACTTTACTGGAGATCCGTGTGAACGCTATGTAAACTGTGCTAACCCTGAATGTAACGATAAAATTCTGTGTTCTGAAGAGAATGAGCACTTTTACTTGCGTAGTTGTTCAGACGCTTGCCGCACACATCCACGCAACCGCTATATCGTAGAGCACGAATTGACTGAAGATCAATTTCAAGCGAAACTAGAAGCAATAGCTCGTCTTAAAACAGTGTAATAAAAGATAAGTTCGTAAAAAAATTGACCCTTATTTCCATTTGGACATTCATTATTTATCCTGGCCCAAGCAGGCTCTGGCACAGTGAGTATTTCTCATATTTTAAAGTAATAAGTACCAATAATTTGAGTGTTAGTTAATCAGAATCCTAACTATATCGGCTTAAGGTTCCCGTTTGCTTGGGATCACAAAACTATAACTCCAACACTAAAACAGACGATAGAGGTGATAACTCTCATCGTCTGTTTTTTCTATAAGGTATCTTACGGTTATTTTATTAAAGTAAATAATCTATCTCCTATGAACACTTCTTTAACAACTAACAGTAGAAATGTTCACCGGTTATATTTTACAGTACAGAAGCTAGTACAGGATTAGGTTGTTCTTCCTTTAAAACCTTACCACCTTTTATGACAACACGGATATTTGAATTGTCTTCCAATGAACGTAGGTCTGTTAATGGGTTTACCTTAGTTATTACGATATCTGCAAGTTTCCCTACATCTAAAGTTCCTACTTTATCCTCCCACCCCATGCATTCAGCAGCTGTCTTAGTTGTTGCCACAATCGTTTCCATAGGTGTCATTCCTATTTCATGCATTAATGTCAATTCTCTTAAATTAGTACCATGTGCCATTACCCCTGCATCTGTTCCCATTGCAATCTTCACACCAGCACGATAGGCTTTAGCGATACTCTCTTTATGAGCTTCCATTGCTTCTTGTGCCTTTTTTACTCCCCAATCAGGCATGCCAGCTGTTTCAGCTAGTTCTAACACAGAAACTGGAGCTAAAAGAGTTGGCACTAAGAAAGTACCATTTTCTAACATAAGCTCTATACATTCGTCATCTAGGTAAATACCATGCTCTATTGAATGTATACCTGCTTTAATTGCATTTTTGATTCCTTCGGCGCCTTGTGCATGTGCCATTACTTTTAATCCCCGACGGAATGAAGCTTCTTCAACCATCACTTTCAATTCATCGATGTTGAATTGTGTGAATTCCGGATGATCTGTTGCACTAAGAACACCACCTGTGCTGTGGACTTTAATAATGTCCGCTCCTGCTCGCAAAACTTCTCTAACCGTTTTTCGAACTTCCTCTACACCATCGCAAATCCCATTTGGCATGCCAGGATATTCGTCTAAAAGTAACTTCACGGTTTGACCTGAAGCTGTCCATGCATCCCCGTGTCCTCCAGTTGTAGTTAGAGCCGTTATACTTATTTGCATACGTGGTCCTACAACGTAACCTCTTTCAACTGCTTGCTTAACTCCTGCATCCGTTCCACCACAATCTCTGACCGATGTGATTCCAGCATTAATTGTGTTTCTCATATATTCAGTTGCTTTAAAGAAGTTTAATGAAAAAGGAGTTGATAGTCTATTTTCTACTGGCTCGTATTCCAACATCAAGTGAACATGTGTATCAATAAATCCAGGGAGAATAAACCCACCACTTGCGTCCATATAAGATACTTCTCCCTCGAACTTAGGTAAATCTTTTTCCTGTCCAACAAATACAATTTTTTCATCTTCAATTGCTATTGCCGCATGCAATACTAGTTCTCCACCATTTCCGTCAATTAAACTACCATTTTTAATAATTGTAATAGCCAATACTATCCCTCACTTCAAATGTGTTTTTTATATAAAACTTCAATCTAAACATTATAGTTATGTCAGTCTCTTATTAAATATGAATTAAGTTTCTAATTTTATTGAGTTACTACTTCTTTTGACGTTTCATTAATAAATTGCCGCAGGTTGCTAAGATATTTATCATTCTCTTCTGCATGTGGAGAATGACCACTATTCTCATACACTAATAGCTTCGAATTTGTAATTTCTTTAGCAATTACTTGTGAACATTCAACCGGTGTGACCCAATCATGTCTTCCAACTGAAACTAGTACAGGAACTGAAATTTGCTTTAATTGATCCTTTATATCGTAATTCGGTTGATTTGTGTTGAAAGCATAGTTATGTGTTTCGTAATGATAGTAAATGGAATCAATTTTTTTATTCATTTTTTCTTGGTTTTGTTCAACTGTATATAGAGGTTGAAGTGCACCAAATATTTCTTTTAATTCTTGATTTGAACTAACATTTCCACTCCACAAACTATCCAAAGCTTCTTTTGAAACTCCTGGAAGATTAGCTTCTAACGCCTTTTCAGTAGAAATATGATGGTAATCTTTGTTTGCAGCTGTATCTCTTAATAGAACGTGAGTTACATGATCTGGGTAACGAAGAACATATTCTAAAGAAAGAAAACCTCCATATGAACCTCCGTGAATCATGATTTGATCTATGTTTAGATGCTTCCTTAGATCATCAATATCAGCTGTCCACTGCTCATGACTATACGGTGGCTTTTCTTCAGATCTCCCACTTCCTCGCATATCTAAAAAGACAAGCTTAAATTTATCTTCTAATGATTTAAAAGCAGTTATATCTGCTCGGCAATCCCCAAGTCCGGGTGCTCCGTGAATAAAGAAAATGGCCCTGCCATCTTCCTTACCATGTACTTCATAATAAATTTCACAGTCATTAATTGTCGCAAACATAGTTTTTATCTCCTCCCATTATTTAATTTATTAAGAAAAGCGTCGTTTGCACGACGCTTTTCTCTTTTCAATCTATGGTTTAGTTTGCCCCACTGACAGCCCACTTCTGTAAGTTGTGATGCGTACCAAATGATACAGGTTTACCAAACTCAACTCGCTTATTAATTCCAGCAAAGTCATGGTCAGAATATAATGTTAATATTGGCGCTTCATCAAGAAGAATCTCTTGAATATCACTATAAATCACTTTACGTTTTTCTACATCTGCTTCTTGCTTACCTTGTATTAACAATTCATCCATTGCCGGATTACTATATTGCATAAAGTTATAAGTTGCTCCAGTTGCATAAACATTTGATACATCCGGGTCAAGTGTCAATGTAAATCCAATTAGTAGAAGGTCAAATTCTCCTGCTTTGCCCTTAGACATAATTGTTGGGAAGTCATAGTTTGTAATATTAGTTTGTACCCCAATTTGTTGTAAGCTTTGAGCTATAATTGGAGCTGATTGTTCACGAACTTTATTACCAATTGGTACAACAAGCTCTAATGGAGTATTGAAGTCAAATCCAGCGTCTTCAAGCATTTTTTTAGCTTTTTCAGGATTGTACTCAAGTTCTCCTACACTTCTATCTAAAAATGGTGATAAAGATGTATATGGGCCATCTATTACTTCTCCGTGGCCTTTTAATAATTTATCAACTAAAAGGTTACGATCGACAGCCATTGATAAGGCTTGACGAACTTCTTTGTCAAATTTGTCGTTATTAAAGAACATTGTTTGGAAGCCAATATTAGGTTCAATACTAGTTGTTACATTATCAAAACCTTCTACAGTATCATAGTCTTGTACCGCAATTTTACCGATCCCTTTTGATACGTTAAAGTCTAGCTCTCCTGTTTGAAGTTGACCTACAAGATTTGGCGCTAACATAATTTTAATAAATAGTTTTCCAGTTTCTGGAAGACCAGCGTAGTAATCTTCATTGGCAGCTAACTCCACATATTGGTCTTTTTCATATTTCACAAATTTAAATGCACCAGTAGAGACTGTAGGATTTTGCATGTAAGGATGTGTTGATAACTCTTCGATTGGTACATCTCCTAAAATATGCTTTGGTAAAGTTAATACGTTTAATCCAAATACTTCTTTCATATAGTTTGGATCAACCGGTACAGTTGTTGTTAACTCAAGTGTTTTGTCATCGACTACTTTAACGGAAGATAATTCTGTTTCTCCTTCTGGAAGCTTGCCGTTAGCTTCTAATCCATCTAACATAGAAATGTTAGCACCCTGAGAAGTTTCTGACTTTGGATGAGCAATTGTATTGATAGTAAAAGCGACGTCAGCAGCAGTAACCGGCGTACCATCTGTCCAATTAGCATCTTTATTGATTTTAACTGTATAATGCTGTCCATCTTCAGATTCAAAAGATTCAGCTAGACGAGGAACAAAATTTAATGGTCCATCCATTTCTAATAACGTATCTTGGAAGAACTTTTGAATAAACATTGCAGCAACGTCACCTGAGTTGATTGGATTAAATCCTGTAGGTGGATTAACTAACCCAATGAACATCGATTCTGAATCAGTACTAGCGTCAGTGGATGTAGCAGGTACAGCAGGATCTTTTGTTCCAGTGTCTGTTGGTTCTGTTGCTGAATCACCACTACAAGCTGCTAAAAATAGAAGTGAAAGAATAGTCATGATACTAACTACTTTTTTAATTGAGTATTTCATCTTTATTCCCCCTAATTTTTTTTATATAAATGTTAACTACTTAAAGCTTTTTGGATCTACCGCGTCACGTAGCCCGTCACCCATAAAGTTTATAGAGATAACAGCCAAGATAATGAATAATCCCGGTGGAATCCATAACCAAGGTTGTTGAGCAAGAACAGTTAACGATTGAGCTTCCGTTAACATATTCCCCCAGCTTGCAGTTGGTGGTTGTACACCCATTCCTAAGAAACTTAAGGATGCTTCCGTAATTATTGCAAACGCGATTCCAAATGTCGCATTAACAAGGATTGGAGCCAACGCATTCGGTAAGATGTGGTGTACTAAAATTCTTGGGGCTGTATATCCTAGTGCTACCCCAGCTTTTATATAATCCATTTCTTTAAGAGATAACACACTTCCCCTTACTAATCGAGCAACCGGTGGCCATCCTAAAAACCCTAAAACTAATATAATGTTGAATAAATTAGGCCCCATTACACTTACTAATACTAAAATTACCATTAAGAACGGAAATGACATAAATACATCAGTAATTCGCATGATTATCATATCTGCCCATTTCCCCATGTATCCCGCTATCGCTCCTAAAATAGTACCAATGATTACATATATGGTTACAGCTCCAATACCAACTGCTAGGGATATCCGAGAAGCGTAAATCAATCTACTTAATACATCACGTCCAATTTGGTCTGTTCCAAGTGGATGTTCCATTGAAGGTTTTGCCTCAAATTCGTATCCTATTTCATAAGGATCGTGCGGGGCAATGATAGGGGCAAAAAGAGCCATTAACACGATTAATATAAACGTTACTAAACCAACAACAGCAAGTTTATGTTTCAAAAACCGAGTAACGATTACCTTCATATAACTTTCTTCTTGCCCCAACACATCTGCCTGTATTAATAAGTTAGAACTAATAACCTGATTATGCTTATCTAGATTTAAATTTGGTGATGACATCTTCTTCCCCCCCTTGTTCTCTAGTTGTATTTAATTCGCGGATCCACAACCGAGTACATGATATCAGTAAAAAGATTAGAGAACAGTACTGTAATTGCAGCTAAGAAATTTAATGCCATCAATGTTGGATAATCTCGTGAACCAATAGACTGAATCGTCAATTGCCCTAGTCCTGGCCATTGGAATATTTGCTCAGTTATTACAGCTCCACCAATGAGTAAGGGGATTTCTAATCCAATAATTGTTATAATTGGAATTAAAGCATTTCGTAATGCATGCTTATTATTAACTACAAATTCGTGTAACCCTTTTGCCCTAGCTGTTCTTAAGTAATCTTGTCCTAGTACCTCGAGCATACTTGATCTAACATAACGGACCATGCTTCCTGCAATAGCAGTACCTAAAACAAATGCTGGGAGAATTAGATGTCTGAGTGTGTCTAAGATTCCTCCTGAGGAACCTAAGGTGTTCATTCCTCCAGTTGGAAAAATTGGGAGTAGTATTGCAAATATATAAATTGCACCCAATCCTAAAAAGAAGTTTGGAATAGAAATTCCAAAGAATGAGAATGTTGTCGCAAAATAATCAGTAAAAGAATATTGTTTGGTAGCACTAAGAATTCCAATTGGAATAGCAATTAAATAAGCAATGATTAAAGCAGATCCCATTAGAAGTATTGTGGGACCAATCCGGTCTGCAATATTATTCAAAACGGGTTCATATGTGGAGAAGGAATAACCAAAATCACCTTGTAAAAGATTTCCCATCCAGCTGGCATATTGCTCCCATAATGGATCATTTAAACCAAGTGCTTCTTTTCTTGCATTAATATCAGCCTCAGACATATTTGGGTTAATAAACATATCTACTGGATTTCCAGGTGCTAGATTAATAATAAGAAAGTTAAAAATTGTGACCCCGAACAAAACTGGAATTGCGATTGCTATGCGACGAATAATGTATTGAAACATAATTCTCCCTCCCTTCTATTAATTTAATGGGTAATGACATGCAACGGAATGATTAGACCCCAACAACAGTGGCACTTCTTCCTTACATTTACTCTGAACAAAAGGACACCTCGTATGAAACTTACAACCACTGGGCGGATTCGATGGACTAGGTATATCTCCTTGAATGACGATTTTCTCCTTATTTCGAAGATGGGGATTCGGTATTGGATATGCACTCAAAAGTGCACGAGTATAAGGATGCTTTGAATTTTTAAAGATTTCTTCTGTTTTACCAATTTCCACAATATTCCCAAGGTACATAACAGCAATTCGGTCACTTATGTATTTCACTGCACCTAGGCCGTGACCAATAAATAAGAACGTTAAGTTGAACTCCTTTTGTAAATCTTTTAAAAGATTTAAGACTTGGGCTTGTATAGATACGTCAAGCGCTGAAACTGGTTCATCACAAACTATTAATTTAGGATTTAAAATTAATGCTCTTGCAATACCAATTCGTTGACGCTGTCCTCCTGAAAATTCATGTGGATATCGATTACTATATGCACTTGGTAAACCAACAATTTCTAAAATATCTGCTACTTTTTTCTTTACTTCAGAAGGTTTTACAAGCTTATGAAAAAGCAGAGGTTCACTTAGTAAATCTCCGATTCGTTTTCTTGGATTCAATGAAGAATATGGATCTTGGAATATGATTTGTAAATCAGTTCGAATGTTTCTCATTTCTACATTGGAAAAGTCAGCTAAATTTTTTCCTTCAAAAATAATCTCGCCTTCCGTTGGATTCTCCAATCGGACAATTGCTCTACCTGTAGTAGATTTTCCACAACCCGACTCCCCTACTAAGCCAAGAGTTTCACCAGGAAAGATATCAAACGATACTCCATCAACTGCCTTTACGTTCCCAACCGTTCTGGATAAAATCCCTTTCTTAATCGGGTAATATTGTTTTAGATTTTTAACTTGTAAAAGCGGTTGCTTTTCAGACTCTGGCGGTTTTTCTTTCACTGATTCTTGAATCATACACTAACCTCCTTTTTGTCCGATTGCCCTACTTCCTCTTCCTCCACTAACCAGCATCTAACTTTATGATTACCTTCTGTATCCGTGTGAATTAAATTTGGTTGTTCTTGTAAACAACGTTCAGTTACATATGGGCACCTCGTATGGAAGCGACAACCTGTCGGCATATTTTGGAAGCTTGGAACTGCTCCTGGAATAGATAAGAGCCTCTCATTTTCATCATATTCAATATGTGGTATTGAACCGATTAACCCTTTTGTATATGGATGTTTAGGATCATCGAATAATGTATATACATCCGCTTCTTCTACGATTTGTCCTGCATACATAACAATAATTCTATCCGCCATTTCTGCTACGACACCTAGATCATGTGTGATGATAATAATTGCTGTGTTGAATTCAGTACGAATTTTTTTCATTAACTCCAAAATTTGTGCCTGAATAGTAACATCTAATGCAGTCGTCGGTTCATCTGCAATTAGGAGTGATGGATTACATGACAGAGCCATTGCAATCATTACACGTTGCCTCATACCACCAGAAAGAGTATGCGGATATTCATTCATAATCGCTTCTGATCGTGGTATTCCAACTTTGTCTAACATTTCAATTGCAAATCTTTTCGCTTCTGTTTTATTTAACTTCAAATGAAGTCGAATACCCTCCATCATTTGATTGCCGATTGTGAAAACCGGATTTAGTGATGTCATTGGCTCCTGGAAAATCATCGAGATTTCATTCCCTCGAATATCTCTCATTTCTGCTTCTGAAATTTCTGACAAATCTTTTCCATTAAAAAGTACTGATCCACTCTTTATTCTCCCGTGCTTTCCAAGTAATCTCATGATTGACAGAAAGGTAACACTTTTTCCACAACCAGATTCTCCAACAATTCCAATTGTTTCTCCAGGTTTCAATTGAAAGCTTACTTCCTCTACTGAAGTAACCTCTCCCTTCCCTGTATCAAATACGGTTTGAAGCTTATCAACTTTTAATAGGTACTCTCCCAATTTAAAACCTCCTTTACTTACGTCATCATAGATTGCGCTTTAGCTTGCACAGCTAAATCTACCTTATCTACTTCCTTTTCAATTAAATAATGATGGATGATAGCTAAGAATGCTTGCCCTGCATGCATCATTGCTCTTTCATCAAAATCAAATCTCGGGTGATGGTGAGGATAACAAGCACCTAAATCTTCATTTCCTGCTGCTGTAAAGAAAAACATACCTGGCTTATTTTGAATGAAATAACCAAAATCCTCACTACCCATAATAGGATCAATGTTTACTAATCTATCTTCTCCAGCGAATTTTTCCATTACACTCACAAATACTTCAGTTTCTTTTTCATGATTTACAACGGCTGGATAACCACGTGAATAGGACACTTGAGACGTTGCATGAAATGCTCCGCAAATACCTTCTACAATGATTTTCATTTCTTTTTCAATGTAGTTACGGACTTCAGGATCAAACGTTCGTACTGTACCAGTTATTTCAGCAGAATCGGCAATAACATTCGGGGCACCCCCTGCATGGAAGGATCCTACAGAGACAACCGCTGGCTTTAAAGGATTAATTTGTCGTGAAACAAGATGCTGCAGTTGATTCACGACTTGAGTACCAATCGCTATGGCATCAATTGTTTCGTGAGGTGCGGCACCATGTCCTCCCTTACCTTGAATCTTAATTACAAAACTATCGCCTGCAGCCATCATAGGTCCTGATCGATATGCGTAAGCTCCAAACGGTATATTCGCCATTACATGAGTACCAAAGACAGCGTCGACACCTTCTAGGGCACCATCCTCTACCATCGCTACTGCCCCTCCAGGAGCTAATTCCTCCGCATGTTGGTGTAATAGCACAACATTTCCATTTAAGTGTTCCCGGTTCTCACTTAATACTTTAGCAACAGCTAACAGTGTTGAGGTATGTCCATCATGCCCACAAGCATGCATAACGCCAGGTACTGTAGATTTATATGACACATTCTTTTCATCCTGGATAGGAAGTGCATCAAAGTCCGCTCGTAAAGCAATAGTCTTCCCAGGATTTCCACCCCGGATTGTCCCTACGATTCCATTACCCCCAACTCCTGTTTTCACTTCGATTCCAAGACTTCTTAAATACTCAGCAATTATGTTGGGGGTTCTGACTTCTTGAAACGATAGCTCAGGATGCATATGAAAATCTCTTCTCCAGTCAACCATTTGATCATATAATCCTTCTAAACTTTGATTCCATTTACCTAACATCCAAACACACCTCACTCTATTATTTTCTAAATCTTCTGACTTAAATAAAGAAATTAATTCCTTGAGTGCGGAATTAATTATTAATAAATATTAAAATTGTATATTAAATACATTTTAGAAAACCAATATCTTAGACAGAGTTTCTCTATTCGATTGCACGGCTCAAATTTTATACAAGTTCGATAAACTTACAAACTTGCAGTAACTCCACTGTCAGCTAAATATTAACATTAAATATACAACTTATTTATACAACCTAAATAAGTATAAATATGTAATATTATTAATTTTTATAATCGGTAAATGGTCACTTTACTGACAGGAAGAACTATATTTAAGACTATAAAACAGAATAGTAAAATAATCAACTTATTTTTTAGAAAATTAACAATATTTTGACATCATTATTTTAAAATAAGAATTCGTACTCTTAGTCGACAATATGTTTGGTAAATTCAAAACTCTACATTTTTATGAGGAAGCTTATTAGGTGACCTAAGAATTACAACAATTTAATAGTCAAGTTTATTTATAAGCGGAAAACAGGACCCTTAGATTATGTTTTGGCCCAGTTCTCAGAAACTGTTATTTGTCTAACCCCCAATTCTTACAAAGTAATTTCAACCACTGTATCCTGTCCATCTGGGGTCAGTTGACTATCACTAACAATGAAGTAATCTACTCTATACCGAAGGCTTGTACCAAAACGGAATATCCTAGTGCAATGAATGACTTTCGCCCTGATGATTTTTTATAAATACTTTGGTTTAAGAACAATACTATAGATAAATTACCAGCAAAAAGATAAATTTAGACAATTCCTTTACTTTGATATTCATTTATCAATCCTACTCCATCATTATGGTGCTTTATCTCTTGAATGAAATATTGTTCTATAATTCTTGTATCATCTGGATGGAATAAATGCGCCGATTTCTCTGCCCAAACAAAGGTTTTTCCCTTAGTCGATTTCAAGTGTTTGATATATTCTTCCACTAAACATCCATGCACATGAAAATCCTTTTTTCCATGTATGAAGGTAACGGGAATTACAAATTCCTTAACGGTATCTATAAAGTTAACCAGTGCCAGTTCTTCGATGAAAGCTTGAGTATAAATGAGCTTGAAGCCATGATAATAAGTATTTACAATGTCCATTAGGGTATAATCTTCCGATTGAAACATAGGCTTCGTAACTCCAAGTAAACCTGGATGCCTTACATCTTTATCTGTATAAATCAATGTATTGAATTTTCGTTGCCATTTTCTTAAAAGCCCCCATTGCTGAAAACTTTCTACAAATGGAGGCTCTCCAATCGATTCCAGTTCTTTTAATGCTTTGTTGTTTCCTCTGCGTTTTGCTTCTTCCTTTATCCAATTCAAGGCCAATTTATCATTTTCGGTCCAACTGACAATTTGTGATAAGCCTACATAAGAATAAAATTTCTCTGGATAGTTGGCTGCCAGCTGTAAACTAATCGTTGAGCCCCACGAATGTCCTGAAAGAAAAATTTTCTCTTGATTAAAACGTTGTCTTAAATAATCGGTAAGTTCATTGGCATCTGAAACAAATTGGCTAAAATTCAAAGACTCTGGTGCTATGTTTTTATGATAAGACCTGCCTGTTCCGCGTTGGTCCCAAAATACAACTACATAATGCTTCACCAGTTCCTTAGTATTGGTGATAATGGTATAATCACGTCCTTTGGATGAAACACCCGGCAGCGGCATGGTTGGACCTCCATGGATCATTAAAAGAACGGGGTTATTTGGGTTCTCCCCTTGTAATAATATCGTTTGCTCTACCCCACCTAAATTGATTGTCTGAACAGAGCTTAAACCTTTTGCAGAAATGATATAGTCAAGCTTATTTGTAAAAATTCCCGCCACTTTCATTGCCCCCTTCTACTTATTTTCTTAACGCTCAACCTCCAATGAACAGCCCTATTTTTTAGTCAAGTTCGAGCCATTGTCGACCGTACTTTTGCCCTCCGCTTTAAGCATGTTGTACTCTAGAATCAAGGCAATCGAGGAATATTGATACTCAGTCGCCATCGTTCTTGGATTGCTTGGGGCCACTTTTCCATGCTGGATCAACTTCTCAAAAACAATCCTAAACAATCGACTGTTCTCCTCATAATCTCGTTCCGATAAATATCTTGAGCTATCGGGTGATGGAAAAGCTCAATATACATAATCCACCATGTCGTCTTTATATTGATGGGATCATCAATATGCTGCATGAAGTTTTCAATTCCTTTTTCTAAAAACTCTTTAGAGTCATTGTCTCTACAATCCAATCAATGTGCTCCATGGGTAGAAGGATTTTATCGGTTTCTTTGCGAAAGTTCTAACTAGCTTTGTTATACATTCATTATTAGTTTAAAAGAGTATTAATAAATCCCATGAAATATTCTGTGTCAATTCACTTTAAAGTTCGACAGTTTATATCTTCAATTTATTGGAAATCTCCTTTAATACAAAAAAGAAATTCCATTAAATGGAATTTATTTTTATGAATTTCTATTTATTTCACAACAAGAACTGGACAATCTGCACGTTTAATTACCTTGTGGCTGACACTTCCAAGCATCATTTCTTGTAATGTATTTAAACCGCGGCTACCAATAACCAGGAGATCAAACTTTTCTTTATTGGCATATTCGAAAATTGCGGGTCCCGGTACTCCATGAAGAATTATCACTCGGTAGTTGATATTTTCTCTCTTAAGTAAATCCTCGATAGCAACTATCTTTTTTCTTCGTTTCATATTGAGTTCAACAGAACTTCCACTATGAAGAACATCACTCTTAGACTGTGAGTAATCAGCAACTAAAACAACGGTTACCGTTGCATTCAAATTCAAGGAAGAGATTTTAATGACTTCTTTTGTTGCACGAATTGAGTGCTCGGATCCATCTGCGGCAAGTAAAATTTTTTTAAACATATTTGTTATCCCCTTTTTAATGAGAATGATAGACTTCTAACCTTCAGCATCCCCATTTAAATTTATGCTGGAATCCGATGAAAAATGCAGTGGTGTTAGTTCCACTAAGAGTTTTTAAATTGCAGGAAACATTATACTAAATAACAATCCCTTTTTAACATCCAAAAAATTATTTTTTAAACAAAACAAGAGAATATCTTAATATTTCACAAATGGAAACGATA
This sequence comes from Paenisporosarcina sp. TG20, assembly GCF_000286315.1. Lineage (GTDB taxonomy): Bacteria > Bacillota > Bacilli > Bacillales_A > Planococcaceae > Paenisporosarcina. Next base: position 27,571 of record NZ_ALJG01000346.1, read on the forward strand.
AAAAACAATCTCTAATATCATGTGATATAATAATAAGAAGTGAAATCTTGGAGGTCTAAAATTCAGTGAAATATGGATATATGCGTCCTTTCAGCGAAGAAGAAATTAATAAATTACAACATCAAGAACTACTCAATATTGAACAAATTCATCTTTTCCAAGAAGAATCTTCAAGCTCTAAGGAACGTGTAGAATTAAACAAGTTGCTTACGATTATTAAAAGTGGAGATGAACTATATGTATATAATCTGTATGTTCTAGCAAATTCCACAAGAAATCTTTTAGATCTATTACATACATTAAAAAATCAAAACGTATTAGTTCACTTTCTGGCAAATCAGATTGACACCTCTGATTCATCTTCTTTTTCTTTCCTATATATCTTAGAAGAACTAGCTCAGTTTCAATCAGAAGTCATTAGTGAGAAAACTAAAATTGGTTTATTTGAGGCTCAAAAAAAAGGGAACAACGCTGGTCGTCCTAAAAAATCCATGTTAAGTATCAATAAAGCCATAGAGATGTTCCACAGCAAAAAGTTTTCACTTGAGGAGATTAAAGACGAAACAGGCATTAGTAAATCTACCTTATACCGAAATTTAGAAAACTAATAAATCCTATTTCACAAAAGAAATAGGATTTATTTCTCTAACTAGATAAAGCTAAAACATTAAATCCGAAAAATTATTTTAGCCCATATACTTTTATTCTCCTTAACTGCCTCAAACTCCTACCCAAAATCTATTTCACCATAAGTTTGAATCAAATCAGTAAAAGAATTCTGGTTTGAGATAATATATAAAATCATATATTATTATTGTATGAAAACTACAAATAAGTTTTTATTTCACAACTAAAACAGGAAGTTTTGCCATTTTCATGACTCTATGACTAACACTTCCCAACACCATTTCTTGTAAAGTATTTAATCCTCTACTCCCCATAATTAGTACATCATGAGGATAATGATTCACATATTTTATAATTTCAACCTCTGGATCTCCCTCTACTATTTTCACATTGTAAGAAACGCCGTTTTTCACAAATAATTCCTCAGTAGATTGTAATTTTTCTTCTCTCTTTTCACGTAAGAAACTTTCATCAAACTTAGTGTTGCCTGGAGCTTTTGAAACTTTATTAGGATCTATAATATATAACAAGGTAATTTCCGTAAGTTCCGAAACTAGTTTAAGAGCAGATTCAGCAGCACGAAATGCATGTTTAGACCCATCTGATGCTAACAAAATTTTCGAATACATATACAGTCCCCCCTCAGTTGTTGTAACCGCTTCCATTTAACAGAATTATTTTACAAACAGTATACTATCAATTTATTTAGAAAAACCAGGAAAAGGTTTTTTTTCATTTCTTATAAACAATATAAAATTTAATGGCTATACCAAGTTTCTTTTTTGAGTAAGGACTTGTTTTAATCTTCCTTCGTTTTACAAACTGCTATTCCCAATGGATAATGAATTGAATTACGTGGCGGTTCAATTAATACTCCTTTTTGATAATAGAACATAGTTTGAGGGTATGCATCAAATAAATGGTGAAACTCATCTACAGTTAACTGATGATAATGAAATTCAGCACTACATGAAGTTTCTCTTCCTTTTCCAAAAGGAGTAGAAAGCACGAGTGTTCCACCAGGCTTTAATCTGTTTAACAACTGTTGGAGAAATAATCTGTCATCTGAGACATGCTCAATTGTTTCGAAACTAATAATTGTATCAAATAGACCTAGTGAATTCATAAAATTATTATCTTCTACACTCCCCTGTTTATATGAGACAAGGGGGTGGTAGTATCTTCCACGTGCATATAAAATGGCTTCAGATGAAACATCCACCCCAATAACAGTAGTGATGTTTTCTTTACGAGCCTTAGCAATCAATTGTGTACCAAAACCTGAACCACATGCCAGATCAAGTACTTCTCCTTTGGCATACTCAATTGAAAATTGATAACGAGCAATATGTTCTAGTAACAAACCATTCATAGGGTTCATTAAATCAGGTACAACTCTTTCATCTGTTAATTTCATGCATATTCCTACCTTTTCTAATTATATTTTTTCAATCCGAACAAAATGGGAATATTCCACATGGGGCTTGTTACTTTAAATTCGATAAAACTAACCTTTTATTAATAGACAGATTTAACCTTTTTTAGTATTCTAAATAGATCCTTTTTGGGAAATTTCTACTTAAAATATAACATTACTTATTAAGATTTTCAAACTTTCAAAAACCTAATCAATATTGATTTCATCTTAATATTACATACAAAAAGAAAGCAACTGATTTTAAAATCAGTTGCTTTCTTACCTTACTGTTCTTTTTATTTCACAATGAGAACTGGACAGTCTGCGTGTTTAACCACTTTGTGACTTACACTTCCTAATAACATTTCTTGCAATGTATTTAAACCACGACTACCTATAACAAGTAGTTCATGTTTTTCCCTATTAACGTATTCATTAATTGTTGGACCGGGTTCACCATGAAGAATTTCCACTTGATAGTTAACGTTTCCTTGTTTTAATAATTCTTCAACAGGTATTAACTTTTTTCTTCGTTTCATATCTAATTCAACTGTACTTCCACTATGCAAAACATCATTTTTCGCATTTGAAAAATCTGCTACTAAAACAACGGTTACCTTAGCGTTTAAGTTCAATGATGCAATATTAATGACTTCTTTTGTTGCACGAAGTGAGTGCTCGGATCCATCTGCTGCGAGTAAGATTTTTTGATACATTCTTTATTAACACTCCTATTAATTGATTAATGAGATGACATCTTAGCGTCTTTATTATTATAAATCGCCAATTTATCAACGAGTTTCTTACTGGTTGAATTTAATCCTTCTAATGTCACTTGATTATGATTTTCATAGTATTTCAACACTACTTTATCAATGGCACCGACACCAGAGTCATCCCATACATGGGTGTTGGAAAAATCAATGACGATTTGTTCACTCTTCACGTTAAAATCGAAGGCTTCTAAGAAGCTTTCAACTGAAGCAAAAAACAATTGACCTTCTATTGTGTAATGAATGGTTTCATTCAATAATTTTTTCTCTACTGTAACTTTAGAAATTTTTGCTACAAAGAAAATTGCACTTAAAATTACACCTGCAAAAACGCCTTTAGAAAGGTCATGAGTTATTACAACAACTAAGACCGTAGTTACCATTACAATGGAATCAGTAATAGGTGCTTTTTTTAAATAAGTAAACGAAGACCAATCGAATGTTCCAATAGCAACCATTATCATAATACCTACTAGGGCAGGCATTGGAATTTGAATAACTAATCCTCCAAGAACAATGATAAGGAACATAAGGAATAGACCTGCAACCAGGGTTGACAAACGACCTCGTCCTCCGGATTTTACATTGATAACTGATTGACCGATCATCGCACAACCAGCCATTCCTCCGAAAAATCCAGTAACAAAGTTAGCGATTCCTTGACCACGTGATTCCTTGTTTTTATCACTATCTGTTCCTGTCATATCATCAACAATTGTTGCGGTTAGAAGTGATTCAAGTAAACCAACTATTGCTAATGCAAAAGAGAAAGGCAAAACAATCATTAATGTTTCTAAAGAAAATGGTACATTTGGAATGAAGAAAGAAGGAAGTGTTTGTGTAATCGTTCCTAAATCCCCTACCGTATTTAATTTAAAACCAGAAAAAATAGCAACTGCTGTTAATAGAACAATTGCTATTAATGGTGCAGGAATAGCTTTCAAAAATCTAGGAAGAACATATACTATTACTAAGGTAATAGCAACAAACACATAGGTCATATTAGAGATTCCCAGGAAATGAGGAACTTGCGCCATGAAGATTAAAATGGCTAGTGCATTAACGAAACCAATCATTACTGCACGGGGTATGAACTTCATAACTTTTGCTACTTTGAAGACACCAAACAGGATTTGAATAACCCCAGTTAAAATAGTTGCTGCTAGTAAGTACTCAACACCATGTTCTGTAACTAATGGAACCATTAGTAACGCCATAGCCCCTGTAGCCGCTGAAATCATACCTGGTCGACCTCCGACAAAGGCGATAATGACCGCGATTAGGAATGATGCATAGAGTCCAACCATTGGATTAACACCTGCTATTATAGAAAAGGCAATGGCTTCAGGAATGAGGGCTAAGGCCACTACAATTCCTGCTAATACATCCCCTCGAATGTTGGAAAACCAATTTACTTTTATAGTTTCTAACATGTTTTTATCACCTCATAAATTAATTTTTCGACTTTTAACTCTCATAAAAGTCACGTATAAATCCACGAGATGTAGTGTAACATGTACATTCCTAAAAAGGAACCATTTTAAAACACATTTTTATAGACGTTAAATTAATTAATAATTCAATTTTAAAAAATTCAAAGTATCCTGTATTTCTAAATCAAATTTATACATAGCCATTTGATTTTACCCAAATTCAACACTTGCCTAAGTGCCACCTTTTTTTGATACAAACTATTCACTCACCTAACCATGCTAGTCCCACAGTTCCTCTTCCTGTATGCGCGCCAGGAACTGGGCTAAGTTCGGTAATAGAAAATCTGATGTTAGGAAATTGAGTTTGAAGTAAGCTTTTCCAATCAGTTGCTTCTTTCAAATTATCAGCATGAATCACTGTAGCCTCTTTCACATTGTCCTTATCAACTTCTAAATAGTCAGTCATTTTTGAGATCGCACGTTTATGACTGCGTACTTTATCTGAAAGAATCGCACGTCCTTTATCAAATTTCATAACCACTTTCATGTTTAATAGCGTCGCGATTACTGATTGAGTTCCTGTGACTCGTCCACCTTTGTGAAGTTGTTCGAGGCTTCCTGGTGTTAAAAACAAACGGCCCTTTGCAGGAAGTGTCTTAATTGCTGAAACGATTTCATCAAAAGTTTTTCCTGATTGTTCAAGTGCCACAGCATGCTCAACCATTTTCCCTAGAGGAAAAGAACCAATTTGAGAATCCAGTATAAAAGCTTCTACTTCCGTCTCTTGAGCAGCTAAAAGTGCGCTACTGTAAGCTCCTGTAAGCGCACTAGTCGCATGAATGGCAATTACACGATTATATTTACCCTTGATTTCTTTAAACAGTTCAATCATTTCTCCTGGAGAAGGTTGAGATGTTTTTGGCAACTCTTTAACTGAGGCAAGCTTTTCATAAAATTCTTTGGAACCAATTTCTACATTTTCCTTATAAGATGTTTTTCCAAAGATAATGTATAAAGGTACAACATATATATTATGTTGTTCGATAAATTCCGGTGATAAGGTTGCAGTAGAGTCCGTAACCCAAGCAATATTTGACTGTTTCATAATAGTAACTCCTTTTTTAGTTGCATTTAAATTTTGGTAAAGAAGTGCATATTATTAGTATGATAATTGCAAAGATTTTTGCCTAGGGGTATGTATCATGATAACTGTATTACAAATGTCATGTTTGAGGACTAATTGCAGAAATAGTCATAAAGTGTTAACAAACAGATTACACAAAGGAAGACTAAAAGCATTTGTTGCATTTAATCTTGTCCTCTTTATAAAAATGCATACTTCATATACAACAAAGATACGTCGATTAAATAGAAAAAATCCAAGTCAGGATATAACATGACTTGGATAATAAAGTTTTATACTGTTTTCAGAGCTTCTTCAATAGTTGTTTCCCCACTGATGAGGTCAAAGAATTTCTTAAATGTATGCCTTGCTTCCAAAGAAGCGATAATTGTTTTGGCAACATCTTCACGAGGGATACTACCTCTTTCAAGGTTTTCTGAAGCAGATATTTTCCCAGTGCCTCGTTCATTCAATAAACCGCCTGGTCGAATAATGGTGTAGTCCAGCTTACTTTGTTCCACTATTCTATCTGCATAATGTTTTGCTACATAATAAGGTGCCATTTCTTTATTCCAGTTTTCAGGACGATGTGCCTGGAGCGCACTGACAATAACAAACCGGTTGATACCCGCTTGTTCAGTAGCGGCTACTGTTTTGGCAGCTCCATCCAAGTCAATCAGTAATGTCTTATCATAGCCTGTATGTCCTCCAGAACCTGCAGTAAAGATAATTGCATCGCAACCTTTAGCCGCCTTCGCGATGTCTTCAATGCTACCTTCTAAACTTGCTATTGCGACATCAATGCCTTGTTGTTTCATTGTTTCTGCCTGCTCTTCTTTTCTAACCATAGCGCGAACTGTGTGCTGATCACTTTTTTGTAAAAGGTCGATAAGGTGTTTCCCAATTTGTCCAGTTGCTCCTACTACGAATACTTTCATATGTTCGAGCTCCTTACTATTTATAATTGAAATATTCTTATCCACATACCTAGAATATTACTCCTACAGGACTCAGGACAAAGCTCC
>NZ_ALJG01000347.1 GCF_000286315.1 Paenisporosarcina sp. TG20
ACATACTGTCAATTACCTATGTAGAAGATAAAATGTTCTTCAAGTTAGGATTCACAGCATGGAAACTCTTCACATTATCGGTTTAGCGAGAGTATTACCAAAGATAATACGTTTTTAGAATGTTAGTCTCCTTATACTAAAATACCATGAACACTTGGGTTGGACATCAATTTCAGATACTTTCTTTCCTTCTAAAAAACTCACTCTCAATAAGATGATAGTGAGCTATGTTATTCAGAATGATACATAACGGATTGGATTTACAGCATTCGAACGGGCTCCATTCCATGGTCCTTCGTGGATTTCAAAGTGTAAATGTGATCCTGTTGAGCGACCGGTACTTCCCATTTTCCCAATTAATTGACCTTTTGCGACAGCTTGTCCAGAGCTAACATTAATCGCACTTAAATGTGCATAGACTGTTGTGAAAATTTGACCATCAATCGAGTGGGTAACCATTATTACATTTCCGTAAGTTCCCATTCGAGCTGCATAAGAAACAATGCCATTCGCTGCAGAGACAATCGGTGTTCCAAGTATATTGGCAATGTCACTTCCGGAATGGAACTCATAGCCTGATCCAATGTTACGACCTCCATAAGTAGATGAGAATCGGCCAGTTGTAGGACGTGTCCATGTTCCTGATGAAACAACTGGTGCAGGAACGGCTTGATCTTTATTCCTTTTTGCTATCGCTTCTTGTCTGGCACGTTCTTCGGCTTGTTTTTTCATATTTGCTATTTCTGCTTGTCGAGCTACTTCTATTAATCGAGCTTGCTCTGTTACTATTTTATTTTCAATCTCTTTACTGACTTCGTCTAAGTGTTCATTTTCATGTTCTAGTGTATTTTTTTCTTCGACTAACTTCGCTGTCTCTTCTTCAAGTTGATCTACTAAACTATCTTTTGAACTTTTCTGAGAGTCAAGATTCGCCTTTAAAGAGATTAACTTATCTCTACTTTGTTCTTGTTGAGTAAGTTTATCTTCAATTAAAACCTTTTGTTTTTCGTGTAATTCTTTATCTTCCGCTTGTTCTACGATTATTTTTCGATCTGCATCCATTAGTGTATTAACTGCAGAGAATCTATCTATGAAATCAACAAAACTATTTGCGCCAAGTAAAACATCTAAATAACTTACTGACCCACCGCTTTCTTGAACTGAACGTAAACGTTCTTTTATTAATTCATCACGTTCTGTTATTTTCTTTTCTAACACTAGAATAGAATTATGTAATTTTTCAATTTCAGAACTCGTAACATTAATCTTCTTTAATATATTGTCTACTTTACTTTTTGTTTCAATAATTTGATTGTCAATAATTTGAATTTGAGCTAATATATTATCTCGAAGTGTACGCTTTTCTGTAATATCGCTGCTCTTCTTGTTAATTGAAGAGTCTAATTGGTTTTTTTTCTGTTCTAATTCGCTTTGGTCTCTTTGTAAATCTTTTAATGTGCTTGCCAATGCATCAGGTTGTGATATGAAAATGGAACATCCTAACACTGATGCTATGGTAATCATAATCCATTTTGGTTGTTTATTTTTCATACTGGGCTCCCTTCAAACTCACGTTTATACGCGTAAAAACTTACGAACTGACATAAAGCTACCCCAAATACCAATAAATACTCCCATCAATAAAATTAGACCATTGATTTGGTATAGAAATGGAGTGAGTGGTAATAAATTAAAAAATTCACCTTCTAAATAGGGTTGTATAATTTTATATAAATTGTAATAAAGAAACGTTATAATTGTAATTGGTAAAATTGCACCAAGAATGCCTATCCACATTCCTTCTAAAACAAACGGAAAACGAATAAACCAATTAGTAGCACCAACTAACTTCATAATTTCAACTTCACGTTTACGAGCTAAAATTGTAATACGGATTGTGTTTGAAATTAAGAACATAGCAGTAAATAACAACGCTGCAATTAATACTATCCCAACATTTCGTGCACCATTTAAAAAGGAAAATAGTTTTTCAATTTTTCCTTCACCATACTCAACTGAATGCGTATTTTCAAGTCTGGAAATTTGGTCGGCTACTTTTTTTGTTTCTTGAGGAACTTGAGCCTTTACATAAAATGCTGCCCGAAGCGGATTATTTTGATCTGATAACCCCATATTTTCCCCGAAGTCCTTAATTAAGTTTTCAAGTTCTGCATCCTTTGTTGAATATACAATATTTGCTACTCCATTTACACTTTTAATGTCTTGTTCTAATTGAGAAATTTCAGTTTTCTCAGCAGTAAGTTCGACTAAAACTTTAATTTCTACATCTTTCTCTAAATCTTCTGCTACTTTATTTAAATTCATCATAATCATTACAAATACGCCAACTAAAAGTAAAGTTACTGTCACTGCGCTTGCTGATGCAAATGTCATCCAACCGTTTCGACTTAGACTCTTTAAACTTTCCCGAAAATGACGCCCTACAGTTCTAAGCTTCATAACCGTAGTCACCTCCGAGTTCATCGCGCACTACTAGTCCACCTTCAATTGCTATAACCCGATGTTTAATTGTATTTACTATTTCTTTATTATGAGTTGCCATGATAATGGTTGTTCCTCGACGATTAATTTTTTCAAATAAATTCATAATGTCCCAAGCTGTTTCGGGATCCAAGTTACCGGTAGGCTCGTCCGCAATCATAACTTTTGGAGTACTTACAATAGAACGTGCAATTGAGACACGTTGTTGTTCCCCTCCAGAAATTTCAGTTGGAAACATTCGAGCTTTATGTTTTAGGCCCACTAAGTCTAAAACTTCCATTACATGCTTGCGTATTACTTTTGGTGACTGTTCGGTTACTTCTAGAGCAAAAGCTACATTTTCATAAACATTTAAAAGTGGTAATAATTTAAAGTCTTGAAAGACAACACCGATTTGTCTTCTTAAATAAGGTACTTGTTTTGACTTTAATTTAGCAAAATTTATTCCATTTACAAATATATCTCCACTCGTAGGAAACTCTTCTCTATATACCATTTTAATAAATGTCGATTTACCAGCCCCACTGGGACCCACAACATAAATAAATTCGCCCTGATTGATTTCTATGTTAATTCCATTTATGGCGACTATACCGTTCGGATATTTCTTGTAGACATTTTTCATAGAAATCATATATTTACCCACCTAAATTTGTTCTTAATTATCTTACTTCTATAAGACAAACCTAGTATAACAAGAAAATCGACAAAAATTCATTACAATAATGTTACAAACCCCCCAAAGGTACAAAATACCCAAAAATATTAAACATTATTAGACCTTCTGATAGTAGAATTCGTTATTGTAAGCTATAAATCCTTTTTATAATTGAAAATGTGTATATACTAGGAAAAACCGGGAAAAATTCTCCCGGTCCTTTTAAGCAATTATTAATGATTTCAGTTAGTGTTAGCAAAAATGATTTTCCATTTTGTATTTACTTCGGTTTTTGGGTTGCTTAGGACGGCAAACCTACTGCATCATAACCTGAAAGAATGAAGGACCCTATTGCAGTGACGTTGTCACTGCAATAGGGTCCCCATACAGGAAATCTTGCGGCGGGTTTGCGTCCGACGCGACCCTTCAACCAATGGGCATATCGTATTTTTGATTTGGGTTGACGTACGAATAGACACTAATTTTATAAAGAGTGACGGCCGAAGATACTATTTCGGCCTTTTTCTTCATTTTTCAAGGCTGGGTAGTTTCTTTACGTAACAATGTTCTTCATGGAAACCCTTCACATGAATCGAATTAGCTAGAGTGTCACCAAAGAATATATGTTTATAATGTTAGTCTCCATATACTAAAAACACCATAAACACCACGTTCATGGCACCCTACATTTATATACTTTCTAATCTTTTTAAAAGACCCATGACGATATCGTCATGGGTCTTCACTTTATTATTTATCTTTTATTTGACAACCATTCTGCAACTACTTCTGCCTCTGCACCTTCAATAATGTTTTTGGGCATTACTCCCTGTCCATTTTGAATTACATATAATATTTCTTCCTCTGTAAGACGTGAACCAATGTCATCTAAAGCAGGGTAAGTTCCTCGCCCTTCTAAATTTCCACCGTGACAACTGATACAATTACCTTGCACAATTTCTTCTGCGTCTTTACTTTCTACAACTTCTACATCTTCACCTAATGGAGCTGCTTCTTCGTTACCACCACAAGCCGCTAGTAATATTGCTGATGCTAAAAAGGCTGCTAACAATTTCGTGTTCATTCTAATCCCTCCAAGGAACAATATTTTAATTCTCATAAGTATACCAAGATTAGGCCCTCTTAAAACCTTCTCCGAATACTTCATAAGCATCTGAGACAATGACAAAAGCACTTGGATCAACTTGTTTTACAACTTGTTTTAATTTCGAAAATTCTGTTTGATAAACAACTACTAGTAAGATAGGACGTTCTTGTTCTGTATAACCACCAACTGCTGAAAATTTTGTTACACCGCGATTTACTTTTTCATAAATAGCATCCCTAATTTCTTCTTGTTTATTCGTAATAATATAAACCATTTTTGACTGGCTAAAGCCAAGCTGAATGATATCAATTGTTTTAGTTGTTACAAATAAACCAATTAATGCATATAACCCTTTTTCAATATCAAAAACAAGTGCTGCAGAAAGTACTATAAGTCCATCTATTATCATTACACTTTTACCAAGAGTAAAACCTGTATATTTCGTAATAATTTGCGCAGCTAAATCGGTACCTCCTGTTGATGCACGACCTCTGAAAACAATACCTAAACCAATACCAACTGAAATACCTCCAAATAATGCTCCCAGTAATGGGTCTAATGTTGCTGGCTCCCAGTTTGCTGTTAACAAAACAAATAACGGTAATGTGAGTGTGCCAACCAAAGAACGTGCACCAAAATGTTTGCCTAAAATAATTACACCGGAAATAAACAAAGGAATATTAAAGGCATATTGTACTAATCCGGGATTCCAATTAAATAACCCATATAAAATCGTACTAATTCCACTTACTCCACCAGATGCTACTTCATTAGGTAGTAGAAAAATATTAAAACCAATCGCTATGGTAGCTGCACCAATAATTATATATGTATATTCTAAAACTGAACTCAAAAATGGATGCGTCTCTTTTTGTCTTTTTCGGGTCATATTCATTCCTCCTTTCTAAATATATTGAAGTTCTTTATGTAAAGCTTACCCAAGCAACTCATTATAACAACATATAAATTTAAAGCGAGTGGTTATATAAATGGATTTATATTCCCAAAAAAAAAGTGCACCAATGTAGGGCACTCTCTTTAGAAAAATTAATTCATTTTTGATCGTAAAAAAGAATTAATAAACAAATCAATATCACCGTCCATAACACCTTGTACATTACCGCTTTCAGCATTTGTACGATGATCTTTTACCATTGAATATGGGTGGAAAACATATGATCGAATTTGGCTTCCCCATCCAATTTCTTTTTGATCTCCACGAATCTCTAGCATTTGTGCTTCTTTTTCTTCAATTTTTAATTGATACAATTTCGCTTTCAACAACTTCATGGCTTTTTCACGGTTTTTAATTTGTGAACGTTCTTGTTGACAAGTAACGATTGCATTAGTTGGAATATGCGTAATACGTACTGCAGAGTCAGTTGTATTGATATGCTGACCTCCTGCACCACTTGCACGATAAGTATCAATTCGTAAATCTTCAGTTCTAATTTCTATTTCAATTTCATCGTTGAATTCAGGCATAACTTCACAAGATACGAAAGATGTATGTCGACGGCCAGAAGAATCAAAAGGGGATATTCTTACTAATCGGTGAACACCTTTTTCAGCTTTTAAATATCCATAAGCATTGTGACCTTTAAAACCTAGCGTAACAGATTTAATTCCCGCTTCGTCTCCTGGCAAATAATCTAACGTTTCAACTTTAAAGCCACGTTTTTCTCCCCAGCGTGTGTACATACGTAACAACATAGAGCCCCAGTCTTGGGACTCTGTACCACCAGCGCCAGGATGCAATTCTAAAATCGCGTTGTTCTTATCGTATGGTTCACTCAATAACATTTGAAGTTCATAATCACTCAGTTGAGATGAAAATTCTTTCATCTCAAGACTGAGCTCTTCCTGTAATTCTTCATCTGGTTCTTCACGCAATAACTCTAAAGTCATTTCTAAATTTTCCTGTATATCGACTAACTCTTTAAATTCATTCACAATTTCTTTTAAAGTATTAGCTTCACTTATAACTACTTGAGCAGCTTGTTGATCATTCCAAAAGTTTGGCATGGACATATTTTCATCTAACTCAGCGATACGCCTCTCTTTGTTTTCTAAGTCAAAGAGACCCCCTAAAGTCAACTAATTTTGAAGCCGTTCTGTCTAACTCGTTACGTACATCTGATAATTCCATCATATATCTATATTCCTCCACAACCTATTAAACAGCACCATGACAATGTTTATATTTCTTTCCACTACCACATGGACATATTTCATTACGACCAACTGAAGCTTCTACTCGGACTGGTTTTTTCTTAATAGAGTCACCTTGTTCTTTCGGGTTCACTGCTTGTGCTTTTGCTACTTCTTCACGCTGTAAGTTATTACGAATTTCTGCCTTCATGGCATATTTCGCTACATCTTCTTGAATCGACTCTACCATTGCATCAAACATTGTAAATCCTTCGTTTTGATATTCACGAAGTGGATCAATTTGTCCATATGCACGTAAGTGAATCCCTTGTCGAAGTTGATCCATCGCATCTATATGATCAATCCATTTAGAGTCAATGGAGCGTAGTAATACTACTTTTTCAAATTCACGCATACGTTCTGGTGTCATTTCTATTTCTTTCTCATCATAGCGTTTGTAAACTTTTTCTTGAATGAAGTCAATAATTTCCTCAGCGGATTTACCCTCTAATTGTGTGCGTTTAATTGCACCTTCAGATAATAAATTCGCTTGAATATAATCTTCTAGACCTTTGTAATTCCACTCATCCTGCTTTTCGCTAGCAGCATGGACACTAACTGCACGTTCAATCACATCATTAATCATTGTTTCTACTAAACCACGCATATTATCAGTGTCTAATACTTCCAAACGTTCTTTATAAATTATTTCACGTTGTTGACGTAATACATCATCATATTGAAGCAAACGTTTACGTGCATCAAAGTTATTACCTTCTACACGTTTTTGCGCTGATTCAACTGCACGTGTAACCATTTTTGATTGAATAGGTTGATTATCGTCCATACCTAATCGGGCCATCATAGCACGCATATTATCTGAACCAAAACGACGCATTAGTTCGTCTTCCATAGATAAATAAAATTGTGTTATACCTGGATCACCTTGACGACCTGAACGACCACGAAGTTGATTATCAATACGACGAGATTCGTGACGTTCAGTACCGATAACAGCTAAACCACCGACCTCAATAACTCCATCACCAAGTTTAATATCGGTTCCACGTCCTGCCATGTTTGTTGCAATCGTGACTGAACCTTTATGACCTGCTGTCAAAATAATTTCGGCTTCATGCTCGTGATTTTTCGCATTTAAGACATTATGTCGAATACCATGTTTTGTTAGCAACTTCGAAATAATTTCAGATGTTTCAATTGCAACAGTACCAACAAGTACTGGTTGACCCTTTTTATTTCGCTCTGCAATATCATCGGCTACAGCTTTATATTTACCTTGCATTGAAGAAAAAATTAAGTCTGCACGATCATCTCGTACGATTAGTTGATTCGTTGGAATAACGATAACACTCATATTGTAAATATTGTGGAACTCTTCTTCTTCCGTTTTAGCAGTCCCAGTCATACCAGAAAGCTTTTCGTACATACGGAAAAAGTTTTGGAATGTAATTGTTGCCATTGTCATTGATTCGCTTTGAATCTCTAATCCTTCTTTTGCTTCAATCCCTTGATGAAGTCCATCTGAATAGCGACGGCCCTTCATTAAGCGGCCAGTAAACGAGTCGACGATTACAACGTTACCATCCTGTACAACATAATCCACATCATTATGCATACTGGTATGTGCTTTTAATGACTGATTAATAGCATGATTTAATTTTACATGCGTCAAATCAAACAAATTATCAATACCAAATGCTTTTTCTATCTTTTCAATACCTGCTTCAGTTAAAACTACACCTTTCGTAGACTCATCATACGAATAGTCATCTTCATTCCTAAGTGCACGTACTAGAGCATTTGATTGTTTATATAGTTGAGCAGTTTTAGCAGCTTCACCCGAAATAATTAATGGCGTTCGAGCTTCATCAATTAATATGGAGTCAACTTCATCAATTACAGCAAAGTATAGTGGACGTTGCACATGTTCTTCTTTGTACAACACCATATTATCGCGCAAATAATCGAACCCTAGCTCGTTGTTTGTCGAATAAGTAATATCAGCTGCATATGCTTCCCGTTTCTCTTCCTTACTTAAACTGTTTAAATTTAAACCGACAGTTAAGCCCAAGAAATTATACAATTTCCCCATTTCAATGGCATCACGACTTGCTAAGTATTCATTAACTGTAACAACATGTACACCTTTTCCAGTAAGGGCATTCAAATAAACCGGCAATGTAGACGTTAATGTCTTCCCTTCACCTGTTTTCATTTCTGAAATATTTCCTTCGTGAAGTGCAGCAGCGCCCATTATTTGAACGTAGAAAGGATATAAACCAAGTACTCGTTTCGCTGCTTCTCGAACAACAGCATACGCTTCAACTTGAATATCCGATAAATCTTCACCACTTGCTAAACGACCTTTAAACTCATCAGTTTTTTCTCGTAACTGTACGTCAGTTAATGCCTTTGTTGCATCTGACAGTGCTTCAACTTGATTAGCTATTTTTTCTAGTCTTTTTAAATCGCGTTTATTAAAATCGAAAACTTTATTTAATACTCCAAGCATTAGATTCACTTCCCATATAGTCTCAAATTTTATTTTACCACTGCTACTATTGGGGTGCAAATGCAATTGTCCCTTTAGCTGTTTGTTGTAATTATTTAATCATTAAAACAAAAGAAAGCCCAAGTAATGAGCTTTCTTTTGTTAGTTGTAAAATTTAGTTTGTTTCAATTAAACCGTACTTCCCATCTTTACGTTTATATACGATATGTGTACCATCTGATTCAGCATCCGTAAAGACGTAAAAGTTATGTCCTAACATATCCATTTGTAAAACCGCTTCTTCTTGATCCATTGGTTTTAATTGGAATTGTTTCGTACGGACAATGTGGTAATCTTCTTCTTTTTCTTCTTGATAAGCAACTTGTTCAGGAGATTGAAAATTAGCGAAGTATGCGCCTACGCCTTCACGTTCTCTGAACTTCCGATTTACTTTTGTTTTATGTTTACGAATTTGACGCTCTAATTTATCAACGATTAAATCGACAGCTGCATATAAATCATTATGTCGTTCTTCAGCACGTAGCGTTAAATTCTTCATTGGAATGGTTACTTCAACTTTAGTTTGACTGTCATTATAAACCTTTAAATTAACATGTGCGTTTGCTTGGAATTCTTCATTAAAATAACGTTCTACTTTATTGACTTTGTTTTCAACATGCTCGCGAATCGCAGGAGTTACCTCAACGTTTTCACCGCGAATATTAAATTTTAACATGTGAACTCCTCCTTTAATTAAGGCTATGTATACCTTATTCTACATATCCCCTATTATCTCCTTCTTCAAACAAAAAGTTTTTTAAATTTTTTATCGAATGCAGTCGTTTTTTGGATATTAAGCACGAATAAGTGTCATAGCGGTTACTTTTTGTGCTCCAGCTTTTTTCAAGACAAAGGCGGCATGGTGCAGTGTAGTGCCTGTTGTATATAAATCGTCAACTAATACAATTTTCTTATTTTGAACATCTGAAGTTACTGAAAAAAATAATTCAGTAGACATGCGTTCTTTTTTTGATTTCCCGATTTGTGAACCATTTACCGTCTTTCTCAATACCTCTGTAAACGGTACATTTGCAACACAAAGCAATTGCTCTACTTGTGAAAAAGTTCGTACAAGCAACATGTCTGGATGTAGTGGAATAGGTACGATTAGTTCTTGAATTCTAAGTAACTGCTGAAAATCAGGAATAAATACTTTAGCAAGTTCCACATCCAATTGGAACTTATACTGTTGATACACTTGTTTCATCCATTCATTGTAACTATAGATGGATTGAACAGAATCAAGAGCATCTTCATAAATGCTTCCTATCCAATCATTATTATTATCTTTTTGTGTTTTCACTCTTTCGAACTTCACCTTGCATTTTTCACAAATAACTTCGGGTGTTTTGATTAAGAAAAGTTTTTGCCACGATGCACTTTCCAAAAAGGAAGTTGAGCAAGTCAAACAGATCATTTCCTACCTCGTGTATCATTGTGTCTAATTATTGTTGCTTTTGCTTTATCCATCGCAAAAGAAATCCCATGATGAAAAAACACAAGATCCCCGTCAGGAAAATCAATTGACCGACCGACACGCCCTCCAATTTGAATTAACGCGCTACTAGTAAAAATCGTCTCATCTGCTCCAACGACTGCTACTTGGACATTTGGAATAGTAATCCCTCGCTCGAGTATGGTGGTTGTTAGCAAACCACATACTTTCATTTCACGCAGATTTAATACTTTCTCTTTTCTCTCAGAATCCTCTGCATGAACTGCTTGTATGTTTTCATGCAGTTGTTGAAATAATGGCAGTGCACGTTCCATTAGGTCGATCGTCGGGAAAAAGATTAGAAATGGTTGTATTTTCTTGAGACATTGTTGCGTCCATCTTTCTAACTTTGGTGAAAGCTTTCCCTTATGCATATGCTTCTTATAGTTATATAAACCAACAAAGCGAGGTACCGGCAAAGGATACCCATGAAATCGCTCAGATATAACCGATATGTTTACAGCTTGTTGTAAAAGTTCATCAGATGGCGTAGCTGTTATTGTATGAACAACAGCGTCTGTCTTTTTCGCTTTGTAAACAGCAAATTGTAGTGATTTGTCTATTGTATAGGGAAAAGCATCAGCTTCATCCACGAATACTACATCAAATGCAGCTTCAAATCGGTATAATTGGTGTGTTGTTGCAATAATCAATTGAGCATAGTTCGCGTGTTCAGGGGATCCACCATACAATGCATGTATGATTGTTTGCGGAAATACTTGTTGAAACCTTGGAGCGAGTTCTAGGACCACATCTGTTCTTGGTGTCGCCACACACACGCGTTGGCCACGTTCTAGTAGAACAAGTACTGATTGAAATAACAGTTCCGTTTTTCCAGCTCCACAAACTGCATGAAGTAAATGGCTTTGATTTAGATAAACACTATTTAATAACTCTTTTGATGCTTTTTCTTGTAGAGAAGTTAGATTTCCAGACCAATTAAAAATATGTTCTGTGTTAGAAATAATAACTGGACCAGTCCAAGTAATCAATTCAGAACAACTACTAACTCTTCCCATGCGAATACAATGTCGACAATATAAACATGGTCCTTTACATCTAGCACAGTTAAAAGCTGTCAACTCTTTGCATCCGCAACGCCGACATTGATAACTAGGGTTTTTAATACTAATTGAAGAATGATTTTTTTGAATGCCTTTGTGGGGTGTTATAAATCCTTTTTGAATATAATTATTGATTTCTGATAAAGGAAAGGGGGTTTGTTCTTTTAACCAAATTCTACCGCTTAAAAAGTTTTGTATATAATCCATGAGCATTCCTCCAATATAGATAAGAGTAACTCATTCCTACAATCTCATTTTAACTAATAGAAACGGAAAACGCCATAAGTAAAAGTGCTTCCGTTCCTTTTAAGAAGGGTCACCATAGAAACCCGTTTATTTCCGCTATGGTGGACGCTTTTCGCGGGCATGGCTTCATTCTCCTCGTCGCTGCGTTGAGCCCACTGAAAAAGTCTACCAGTATAGACAGGATTGAGTTTCCCCTATAATACCCGCTTCAGCGCTTCGTGGATGCCTCCCGCGAGAAGACAGGCAGAAGATCACTGCCAGTCTTCCCGCTACGGCTACCACTTGAAAGGCGCCTACGCTGGTTCTGCCTAACCATGTAGATACATCTAATACAGTACAGTTTTTATAATTACACACTGTATCGTCTCGGGCTTCTAGGTCGTTTGTAAATTATAAAGACAATTATAGGTGTCTTTTTAAATGTTTTTAAGAAATTCCAACAAAAAATGAAGAAAATACATTATCTTGCCAGTCAATTGATAATATTCGGTGCTTTTATACTGGAAATCTTACTGAGCAGATGCTCAGTTGGAAAATTTGGCATCCAAGTTGGAAAAATGGACAGCCAAGTTGGAATTTTGGGACTCCAAGTTGGAAAAATCACGTTCCAAGTTGGAATAGAGAAAATATGGAAAATGAGTCGAAGAAGACTTCTACTATATAAATAAAGAGAAGCCTTTCCCCAAATAAAAATTGAGAATAATCTCGCTTCATTTGATTGTAGGAACTCTTTCAGTGGTCTCTCTGCGTTCCTGCGGGGCCTTCAGCTCATGCTTTTCCCGCAGAAGTCCCACCTGCACTTCAATCAACTAGAGTGAATTTATCCATCATTGCAACGCATTCTATTTTTGGTTACATTCATTTCAATCGTGAGCGATACAGAGCTAGCAGGAATACTTCTTCTACACTATTTCTAAAAAGAGAAATACTTGCTCAAAATACCAGAATTTCAGTGTTCATGATGCAAACCACTGTATTTTTCTATTATTTAAAGTACCAGTGACTTTCTTCACTTCCTTTTTTGAGTTGTATTTTCTTTTATGATCAATTCAAAAACATTCCTTGATTGAAGCGGAAGGCGGAGGAAAACATCGCTGCGCTAGCTTCGTCGCAAAGAACAGGTCCAAATTCCCTTTGGTCCTGTTCTTTCCTACGGGATTAGCGGGACAGGTGAGACCCGCAGTGGAGCGCCCAATGGAACAAAGGCTAAAAACGCCTCAACGCGAGGCAACGCCTTCGCGGGCCAACACCCTGTTGACCTGAGTATTAATTATTTTGAAGGGCTTTACTATTACCTCTTGCTTGAAGATTACTTTTCATGGCAGATGGTGGCTTACGTGAAACAAAAGCCATGGTAGTTTCTTATCTTGTAAAAAAGAGTTACTCAGTACGAGTAACTCCTCCTTTTTAAGTTAAAAAATGTGCAGCAAGTTTATACTATTCATCCACTTAGAACTTTTCGTCCACACAAATCAGTTTTTCGTCCATTCAAATAGGCTTTCCGTCCACTCATGACATCTTTCAACCACTCACCATAACTTTCCGTCCATTCGAGATTACTTTTCGTCCACTCAGCATAAAATAACCATTATATTCCAATGAAAATACACATACTTATTGAAACAGACGTCCCTATAATTAGATGATCAAAAGTCAGCCAATAAGAAAAACCGGGCAAAGTATGCCCGGTTCTTTTAAGAAGGGTAAACTCGTTTATTTCCGCTACGGTGGACGCTTTTCGCGGGCGGTCCAGTCTCCTCGTCTCTTGAAAAAGCTACTCCTGCATCGCTTTGCTAGCTTCGTCGCAAACGAATTGTGAAAATAGCTCTTTTGCCTAATTCGTTTACTGCGGCCCCTCACTAGGACTCGCTTATCCCACTGAAGTCGTAGCCTTTCACTACAATCATTCACCTGTTTAAAATTCAACAGTGATAACAATATAGTTTTAAAATTGTTGAGATTGTGACGAAGCAGTTAGGGACATGAAAACCTTAGTCTAGCAGCATGGAAAAAAAGTCAATATACAAAAAACCTTACGTATACGCAAGGTTTTTAATTTTCTATTGTGCTAAATCTCCAATGAAATAAACACTAGTTACACGCCAGTTTCCATCTTCTTTAGCAAAAACAGTTACTTGACGACCAGTTCGATCAACTTTTGCTCCAGTTGATTCTTGCTCAAGTGAAATAGAAAGTCTAGCAAAAACTTGTGCTTGATTTTTGGTATATTTAATCACTGTCACTTTTTCAGCCATTCGATTAATTTTATATTGATCAAATACATCTTTGACATTCACTTCCTCCTGTACGTAATCAAAGCCCTCAGGCTCAGTAGCAATAACGGACATATATTTCTCAATATCTTCTTCATTAAAGGCTGTAATATATGTCTCAAAGGTTTCTAATAAGGCTTTTTTCTCATTGGCAGGAATATTTTGAGCTTCTTCTATGTTGGTACCAACCATTTCAAATCCAACATCAGATTGATCTTGATTTTGATCTTTAGCACCATGGTCCAAAGCGTTATTCTCACTCGTAGATTCACCGTCTGATATCGAACCTTTTTGGCTCTCTTCATTCCCACACGCAGATAAAAGTATCGTTATCATTGTTAGACATAATATATATTTAAATTTCATTAATTTCATTCCTCCTACTCAAACTATCTTGCCATAAAAACTGAGAGCTAACAATTATTATATCTTTTCTAAATTTAAGACGCCCAAGAAGATGTAAAAGTTTCGTGATGAATGATACTAATAGCTATTCCTTACATTTTCTATTTGATGAAAAATAGGATGAGCAATTTGATCAGTTGGAAATTTTGGTGTTCAGGTTGGAAAAAATACGGTGCTAGTTGGAATTATTGACTTCTCAATTTGGAAAAAACATGCTCAAGTTGGAATAGATTAATCTGGAGATTTTATTTTTATCAATTCATAAAAAGTATATGGTATGGTATCTCTGAATAACATGACAGTAACTAATTTTGTATGTCAAAAATAAAAGCCCCCACAAGTTTGTGGGGACCAAATTTTTAATATAAGTTAACGAACTTCAACCCAACCGTTTTTGATTGCTGTAACTACAGCTTGTGTACGATCATTGACGGTCATTTTTTGAAGAATGCTTGATACATGGTTTTTTACAGTTTTTTCTGAGATGAACAATGTTTCGCCAATTACACGGTTACTTTGCCCGTCAGTTAATAATTGTAGCACTTCACATTCGCGTTTCGTTAGCAAATGGAATGGACGACGAATTTCAGATTGGTGGAACGTCCCTTTATTTTCACGTTCACTCAAACGTCTGAATTCCGATACTAAATTACGAGTTACTTTCGGATGTAAATAAGATCCTCCAGCCGCTACTACTTTAATAGCATGAATAATTGCATCTGCATCCATTTCTTTTAACATATATCCAAGGGCACCTGTTTTTAATGCATGCATAACGTAGGATTCATCGTCATGGATTGACAACATGATGACCTTTGCTTCTGGGTACTTAACCAATAATTCACCAGTTGCTTCTACACCATTTTTGCGTGGCATGTTTATGTCCATCAAAATAACGTCTGGTGTAAACTTCTCATATAGTGTTAAAGCATCACTTCCATCATCACCTTCAGCAATCACTTCAAAGGAATCTTCAAACTCTAGTATTCTTTTTACACCTTCACGAAATAGTTGATGGTCATCAATTATCACTATTTTAGTCATCTTTATTTCCTCCTAATATATATAAATCTTTATTTAATCAATCAATGGAATAAGGAACGACATAACGGTCCCATTACCTAAGGAGGATTGAACAATCATTTCACCCTCTAGTAAATCTACGCGTTCCTGCATACCTAGTAAACCAAAGGAACTTTCTCGAACGAGTTGTTGATCGAAGCCAACCCCGTCGTCTTTTACAGTAATTGTTACCATGCTAGTACACCATTTTACTTCTACCCAAATACTTTGACATTTGCCATGTTTCGTTGCATTTGTTACGGATTCTTGTATTAAACGAAAGATAGCAACTTCAAAGTTAGATAAGAGACGACGTTCTTCACCATAGGAACGGAAATGTATTTGGCAACCAATATTATATTCTTCGATTGTCATTAAGTATTTTTTGAGAGTAGGTACTAGACCCAAATCGTCTAATGCCATTGGTCTTAAGTCATATATAATTCGACGTACCTCTGTCAGTGCAGTGCGAACCATCAACTTCAAACTAGTTATTTCTACAAGTGCTTGATCTACACCTTTTTCACGGTATGTACGTTCAATTAAGTCTGAACGGACTAGTACATTGGCCATCATTTGAGCAGGACCATCATGTATTTCGCGAGACAACCTTTTACGTTCTTCTTCTTGTGCTTCAATAATCTTTAAACTAAAGTCCTGTTTTAATTTGGCAGTTTCTAATGCTTGTCCCACATTTTTTAAATCTGATGTCAAATAGTTGGTTACTACATTTGCTTGAGTAACAAGTTGGTCAGCATGTAAAATGGCGTCGTTTATATCTTTTAAACGACGTTCCAAATCAACTTTACGTTCTAGTAACTGGCGATCTTCAGTGCGATTAATAGAGAGTTTAATTTGTAAATCGTTTGCATGTTCGTACGCTTCTCTCACCTGTTGCTCAGAGAACGTGTTAAAATGCTTGGAGACGTCACCTAAACGTTTCCGTGATAACCTAGTCTCTTCTTCGAGCAAATCACCATTTATTAAAACTTCTGCTAATTTTGAATGAACATCTTCAAGTTCTTGTTGCATTTGTAATAAACTTTGTCTATTTTGTTCGCTTATAATAAAGATATCGTTTTTGGAGTGATCCAACGTTTCAACCATTCGACTAAAAATGTGATCCAATGAATTGATATCTACCTTTTTCCTAGCCATCTGGTATTCTCCTTTTCGAATAAACTTTCTACTAATAGAAGTACTAATCTCTTTTATAGTATACGGTATTATTCCAGCAGACTGAACCCATTATATCACTATATACCCAAATATATATTAAAAAAACATGACAACTAGAAGTCAGAAGGAGTAAATCTATTTGAGAAAAGATTATATAACCGTACAAGGCTTTGGTAAATCAGAAATAAATATTCAAAAGTCTCGATTTCTCACATTCGTGAACCGTGCTGAATCGGAACAACAAGCACAAGCATTTATTGAAGACATAAAATCACAACATAAATCAGCGAACCATAATTGTTCTGCTTATTTAATTGGAGAACACGATTCCATACAAAAAGCGAATGACGATGGTGAACCCAGTGGCACTGCTGGAGTTCCAATACTTGAAGTATTAAAAAAACAAGGGTTAAAAGATATCGTCGTTGTAGTAACTAGATATTTTGGTGGTATTAAACTAGGCAGTGGAGGTCTAATCCGTGCTTATGGAAAGTCAACGTCTGAAGGTTTACGTGCTGCTCACCTTGTAGAGAGACGTCTACATTACTTAATGAAGGTTTCCGTCGATTATACATGGCTCGGTAAAGTTGAGAATGAAGTTAGGAGTAACACAAATTATCCGCTCCATCGAATTGATTATGCAGATGCAGTAGAAATATTTCTTTATGTGCCAGTGTTCATGGAAGAGTATTTTATCGGATGGATTACAGAACTAACGAATGGAAAAGCCGAAATCCATCAACAAAATCAAGACTTTCTTGAATTTAATTTACAATAAATGGTGCCGTAATAACAAACTTGAAAATAAACATAGCTCTTCATCATGTAGAGTAGTTGATTGCTATTCAATTTGTAAAAAACGTTGTATAATTAAAGGATTGAAACTTTTACCTAGTAATATTCGTCTTATTAAATAGTAAGTGGGTATTCCTCTTCAAAGGAGAATAAAAATGTACAACAGAGCACAATATAAATTGAACAAAGCTCGTAAATCTAAAAAGTCCATAATATTAAAAATCTCAGCTATGATTATTGCTTCTTTATTAATTTGCATTACGGCTTATGGAATATTTCTAACAAAAAAAGCAGAAACTGCTGTTGATAACGCATACGAAACAGTAGGGGATCGTGAAGGGTCTGTTCTTCGAGAAGAAGTAGTTAAGCCGGTTGAAGATAATGTATCCATTTTATTTATCGGTGTTGATGAAAGCGAATCACGTAATAAGAACGACGACAATAGTCGTTCAGACGCTCTATTACTTGCAACGATGAATAATAAGAATAAAACTGTCAAACTAGTCAGTATCCCTCGTGACTCGCTCGTTTATATTCCTGAAGTTGGTTATCAAGATAAAATAACACATGCACATGCTTTTGGTGGCACTAAAGCTTCTATTGAAACTGTCGAGCAATTGCTAGAAGTTCCTGTTGATTATTATGTGAAAATGAATTTTGTTGCATTCATTGATGTTATAGATGCACTTGGAGGCATTTATGCAAATGTGCCCTATAATTACTTGGAAAAGGATGAAAATGATAAAAACACCATTCAATTAACCAAAGGGTATCAAGAATTAGATGGTCGTGAAGCTTTAGCATTAGCACGTACACGTAAACTAGATAATGATATTGAGAGAGGCAAACGCCAACAAGAAATTCTGTCTTCCATCATGGACAAAGCAGCTTCCGCATCTTCGTTTACTAAATATGGTAATGTCATTGACGCAGTTGGAGATAATATGAAAACCGATATGACTTTTGATGAAATGAAATCATTTTTTGCCTACATTAAAGGTGGCTCACCTGAAGTAGATACGTTTACACTTGAAGGCCACGATGACATGTCCACTGGCACATATTACTGGGAATTGGATGAAGAATCGTTAATTGAGACGAAAAATATTTTACAAAATCATTTAGGCTTAAATCCTGATGCCGCTGATTATAGTTCTACCCAAAATAAACTTGCAAAAGAAAGCGAATGAATTTAACAACTATTAAATTAAATAAACCATAAAAGGGCTTCCTGTTCTTTTCTGTCTATCGGACATCGATATTTTATGTTTATTACATTAAAAAGACCTGAATCGCTTACACAGCGATACAGGTCTTTTTTAAAAGCGAAGAGGATACAAATTATGAGGAAATTAGTTTGATGCCCCCATTCAGATGAAAAGTTGCCACAGCTGAACAGAAAGTTGTCCCAATCGCACGAAAAGTTGTACCATTCGATCCTAACCAATAAGAAAAATCGTGCAAAGTATGCCTAATCCTTTTAAGCAATTACTAATGATTTTAGTGTATTAATATTCGTACACTTATTATACAACAAAAAATAGCGATCCTTTCCTCAATAGTTCGAGAAAAGGATCGCTTTTTTTGTATACAGCCTGTATTAGATATCATCCATATGCCTAGGCAGAACCTTCGTGTGATAGCCAGAGCGAGAAGTGATTTTCTGCCTGGCTTCTCGCGGGTGGCATCCACAAAGCGCTGAGGCGTGTGTATTATAGGGAACATTTAATCCTATCTAATTTTTGTGACATTATCACTTATTTTAGGCTTTCATTTGCCCATCATTCGGACAAAGTTTATTAATGGTTTATAGTTTTTACCGGCTAATCCAACGACTTCTACAAATAATTCTATTGCAACCAACATGACAGTAATTAATAAAATAGCGCCCCACTGTGTGGATTGCGAGAAAATTAAAGCAGCTAAACCAAACATCGAAGCAAGTGCATAAATGATTAACACAGTTTGTCGATGTGTGAATCCGACATTCAATAAACAGTGATGTAAATGGGACTTATCCGGTGCTGATAGTGGTTGTTTTAAACGAATTCGACGCACAATTGCGAAGAAAGTATCAGAAATTGGAACACCTAACATTATAATTGGGATTATTAATGAAATTACAGTAATATTCTTAAACCCGAGTAGTGCAAGAACACCAATCATGTATCCAAGGAAAAGTGCTCCAGTATCGCCCATAAAGATTTTGGCAGGGTGGAAATTATAGAACAAAAATCCTGCAGTACTTGCAGCAAGAATTACACACATCGCTAATACAAATGTGTCGCCCATTATAAATGCCATACCTGCTAATGTAATTAAAGCTATGGTAGAGACGCCTGCAGCTAAACCATCCAATCCATCAATTAAATTAATCGCATTAGTAATCCCCACAACCCATAGGATTGTCAAAGGAATACTGAAGTAACCAAAATCTAACTGCCCACCAAAAGGTAGGTTAATAAATTCAATTTCCAAACCACCATATATTACAATGCCTGCAGCTAAGAATTGTCCTAGTAATTTAGCTTTTGCAGTTATTTCAAACATATCATCAAGTACGCCCGTAATGATAATGATAAAAGCACCAATTAAAATATACAATGCGATTGGATTTTCCGGACGAAATATAAAAAATCCTATTAAAAAAGAACCAAATATGGCAAGACCACCTAAACGGGGCATAACCTGTGCATGAACTTTCCTAAAGTTTGGTCGGTCAACGGCGCCGACCTTGAATGCGATCGTCTTCACTACTGGGGTTAATAGTAGAGAAGCGACAAATGCCAGGACCATAGTTAGGTAAATCATACCCTTCCCCCTCATTCCATTTTATAATCGTAAATACACATAAGTCTAAAAGAAAATCCATATGTATTATATCATGAAACCAACTATGAAAAACAATGTTAATTAAATAGTAGGTTTCTTTCTATATTTAACCAAAAACAAATCTTCTAAACCTTACTATCTATTTGACGAAAAAACTTCTTAAATGTTTCTTAGAATTAAAGACTAATTATAATCTTTTTTCATAATTAGTAATATCTGCTTTTCTTTTAACAATACCATTGAAAAATTGCCAATAAAAAGCTGCAGCCCCTTTAAAAGTAGACTGCAACTTTTTTCACTCTATTTTGTTCATTTCCATTACGTACGATGTTTCACTATCTCCATTTTTCGTAATAGTTTCTTCCTTTATAATTCCTAGACCCTTAGCAAAGTAGTAACGTGAAATTGTTTGTTGATTTGACGCTTCAGACATTAATGTTTGTTCAATAACGATAACATCCTTATAGGTCCCAGCAGGAATAGTAAGTGTTAATTTATCGTCTATGACTTTCCATGCTTGTGGACCATTTTGTTCGTTTAATAAATCGATATAAACTTCAGGAGCAGAGGTTGATTCAAAATTATCAATGGTTACATCTTTGATACCTTCAGAGTTATTAAAGAGCATAGTTAGCTTTGTTGGCGTCCATTCAGAAATTTGTTTCGTGACCACATCTCCAAATGTAATTGACTCAAGCATGAGATTACCTTTAACGGACTTTACTTCACGAACGATTTCAAACTCTTCAAGTAAGAATGTTTTTTTGATCGCTCTTTTTGGCATATATTCGACGAGACCTTTATTTTCCACAACGGCTTGTTCACTATTAGTGTCGTCGTTCACACTTTCTTCTGCGGCTTCATCCTCTGAATCTTGTGGTTCTTCAACAGTAGAGTCAGTACCGTCATCCTTGACAACTTCTTCTTTTGGTTCCTTTGATTCTTGTTTATCATTTGACTCTTTATTGATGTCGTTAAATTTAAACGAGCTATCATCCGAACATGCTGCGAGTATTAGGATCAGTAGCACGATGGTCAGCCATTTTTTCATCATACAAGCCCCTCTTTTCGCTTAATATTTTAGTTATTACTTCATTTGATCAATCTCAGTTTTAACTACTTGAGGAACAATTCCACCTGTGTAAATTGAAGTCTTTGTAATTCTTTGTGCTAAATAAGACGTTAAAGTAGGACGCAAAGTATCAGAAATTGAATTGCCCACTAAAAACAGTGGTGCGTTATGCTTGCCTGATAAAGTAGAAGAGACTAATGCATCAGGATAATTTGTACCAGTTGAAACGATAAAATCAGGTGACATAAATGTTTCACTGAAGTGTTCAATTACTGCTGCATTTGTACCATATCTGTCATCTCCAGCAAGACGTGTTACATTATCTGAACCTGAACGCACTCTAACTTTTTCCTCAAGTTCAGTCGAGATTACTGATTCTCCTCCAACAATGACTGTCGGTTTGCTATAGACTTCTTCGTTTATCGCATCTGTATATGTTTGACCATTGCTCAATACAATATTCCAACCCTGCGTGACTGCAATACTTGTAGCGGTTAATGCGTCTGGGAAGTTACTTCCTGAGGCGATAAACACTCCATTAGCAGCTGGTAGAGCCCTGTTAATAACTGCATTCGTTTCATACCGAGTTTCTCCAGCTAAACGCTCAACTATAACATTCGGAATTTCTGTTTTTAATTCATTTACAATGTTACCTGATAAAGCGTTTTCTCCACCAACCAAAATGATGTGATTTGCAGCCAGTCGTTTAATTTCAGCTAAAACGGCTGTGTTTAATTTGCCAGAAGGATTTAATAATATGGGTGCATTGCCATTATGCATAGCAAGCGGTCCTGCCGATAATGCATCTGCATATTGATCAGCTGTGGCTAAAACAACTGTTTTTTGTGATTTATTGGAAGAAAAACCGCTTGGATACAAGGATTCTGATACTTTAATTGCTGTTAGGTAACGAGTTTCCCCACTTAAAGTTTGACTTATTTGTTTAGGCGTTATTTCTGTTGGATTCGTATAAACGTTTTCACTCGTCGTTGTATCGTAAACAGAAGTGCCCGGCCATAAAGCTGCATAGTTTAGTGCTAATGTTTTATCATAAAATGCTTTTATCGTACCTTTGTCTTTATGACGCACTTCAAATGCTTGAGGTATTACTGAAGACCATAAAGTTAAGTCCGTTTGTGAGTTTTTAAGTGTTGCTTTTGGTAGAGAACTAGCTGATGTTTTTGCCAAATCTCTTTGGTAATGTCGTTCTATGACTTGTTGATTCTCATCCAGTACTTCGTATTTTTTAACTATATAATTGGACCATCTAATTTCACCTGTTGGGTGATGAACCACACGTGTATTCCGATACTGGCTCACGTAATTAATAGCTTCTTGCTCTGTTAAAAACTTCGTTTGTGCCAAGTCAATCGATGTATGGTAAGCATGATAATCGAATGCAGTGTTGTCAAAAATAATTTTACCTGTTTTCTTGTCGAATACGCTCACATTTGTTTGAGTTTTTGCAAAAGAAAGTGCTTCTTCTTTTGAATTAAATGTTTTAATGGTTTCGCCTAGATGATTCTTCACTTCGAAAATACTGAAGAACTTGTCCACTCCATTCGCAATTGCATTAGCGATACCCTGTTGGAATTCTGCAGTTTTCAATTTTTTTTCAGCAATCGGATTTGACATATAGTCTACTTCCGCTAAAATCGCTGGAACTTGTGAGTTTCGAGTAATATAGAAACTTTGGTGAACAATACCTCTACCTTCTGTATTTGCCTTAGAATCTATTACACTTTTATGTGTTAATTGTGCGAGTCTCAAGCTTTCTGGCGAATATTTTATTTGTAATGGATCGGGAGGATAATCCGAATCGATATAGTTTGCATTATAGTAATATGTTTCATACCCAGAATAAGTTGGTGTAGAAGTCGCATTATGATGAACTGAAATAAATATTGAATTATCATTACGGCCATCAACCATTGAGTTTGCTAACTTCGTTCGTGCTTTTAAGTCCTCTGCATTAGATGTGCTTGAAAAATGACTATCCGTTGTACGTGTCATTTTAACTTCATAGCCATGAGCTTGCAAAACATCTCGTAAACGAAGTGAAAGCTCTAAATTTGCATGTTCCTCATAGTAGCCTGTTTTAGTTCCTGAATAACCTAAAGTGCCAGCATACTTACCACCATGTCCAGCGTCAATTACGATCAAAGGTTTCATGTCCTGTGTCTCTGCCTTTGTTTGTATCGGAACACTAAGAGCAAGTAAAGCGATTACTATTATTTTAATCATTATTTTAAACAATGTTTAGTTCCCCGCTTTCTCAATTCCCAATTTTGTGGGGGTGTTCCCCCACTTTATTTATTTAATATATTCTTTTGCTTGTTCAATCGTAATGCCTTGGTAATAGAACCCAAGAATATTTTCTGCGGTTATTCCATCTTTACTACGTGCATAAGCTCCATGTTGACTTAGACCAATGCCATGACCAAAGCCCGTGCCTTTTAACGCGAACTCATTTGTGTCCTCATTTATAATAAAGTCTGTACTCATCAATACTGTTCCACCAAATAGACTACGTAATTGTGGACCTGTTAACGTCAAATCTTTTGAGAATTTTTGAAGAGTTCCCCCGATATAGCTCGATAAACTGTATTTTAAATCCTTAGACACAACTGTTTCACCGCCTAAATAAAATAACGTGTTAGGCTGTTTTACTTGTTCAAGATAACCAGTCGGTAATCTTTGAGCATCTGGGTGAAGTAGTAAAATGGATGAATTATTTTTTGCTGCTTGAACAGATCCTGCAAGTGCATCAACGAACGAATGTGCATTTCCTATAACAAGCGAATCCCCTGGCATTATGAATTTATCATTAATAGCAATACTCGTTTCTACTCGATCAGTTCCGAATGTACGGTTAGTTGCATATCCTGCAATTTGTAGTTTTTCTTCTACTTCTGTTGAAACGACTCCTGTTCCACCGATAATGTTGACACTATTTTTCCCACTTACTTTCAAGTAATCTGAAGTACCCTTAGAAATATTAGATCCACTTTGGATTATGATTGGAATTTGATTTTTTGCTGCATACGGGCTAATTGATAATGCATCTGAAGACTTTTCATCCCCTGTAGCAAGGAATACCGAATCTGTTGAGCCTCCAACTATTTCAGCAATGGCAAGTGATGTATCTGTTCGTGTATCTCCTGCAACACGGGTCGGATGGTAGCCCATTATCCTAAGTTCAGATTCAACATTGGATGATATGGCTACTTCCCCACCAAGCAAATAAACTGTTGCGCCAGGTTCTAAAGATTCTTTAAGATACTCTTTTACAGTAGATGGCAAAGCACTTGTGCGTGTTAACAAGATTGGTGTACCTAGTTTGTAAGCCAATACCGACCCAGCTAGTGCATCTACTGCCAAGTCCCCTCGTCCTAATACTGCTCTATTTCTTTTACCACTCCAGCCTCTCTTCGCAATTTCAACTGCTGTAGCGTAGCGATCTTCTCCAGCTAGCGTTTCCGATTGCGCACCAAGATTCATCGAATAATATAAGCTGTTGTCAGGGTTGGTTTTACGAGTAAAATAAGAAAGATTAAACGTAATCTCTTTTACTTTCCCTGTGTTAGAATATTCAATTGTCTTAATACTATTAATTGAATCTATTTTAATAGATTCAATAGTGGGATCAACTGCGTTTAAGTCTTTTAAAATTCGAGATTTTAGTTTTAAAAATGCAGTACGACTATTGGTGTGTGGTACAACTGACGCCAATAAACTGTCCTCAGCTTGTGTGTTCCACCAACTTGATGGATTCGTAAAATCTAATGTACTTGTGTTAGTTAATTGTTGTTTTTTAAACTGTAACGGTGCAGACCATTTATATGTATCATATTTATCTACTTGTGTTTTATTAAGGTATGGAAGATTACTTGACCAATATTGTTGTGGTAATTCAGTTTGTCCACCATTTGAAGCAGAGAAAAAAGCTGTAACAAAACCAGTGGTTCCATTGTCTTTTCGATATGTCATAATCATTCCTTTAGTTGTTTCAACAGCGGAAGTTGTATATTGGTTATAACTTACATAAGCTGGAGAGATAGAATCCCATACAAAACCTTTGTACACTTGGTAATTAATAGTGTCATCAATCACTACTAAACTATTACCATTCATTTTTTCAAACACATATGAGCGAGCAGCGATGGCTTGTGCACGAAGAGCTTCTTGACCTCCAGTAGATCCCCAACTTGCGGGCATTTCACCAGGTAGTACCCCTTTTATATAATCCTCAAAGCCCAGGTGATTTACTGGTTGTAATTGAAGGGTATTTGATTGAGTAACTAGCCTAAAAATAATTGTGCCTATATGTGGATATTTACTAGTAGAAATCATATTTTCAAGAAGTACATAATTCTCTTTTTTATACTCCCTTGGTTCTAGTGTCGCGGTAGAAAGGTTATCTTTTAGTATCTTTGTTCCTTCCAAAAGTGAAATTTTAGAATTCTGGACTGCTAGTTTATATGTAGTATCTTTCTTAAGAATTATTGTGGTATCTTCTTTTAAAATCGTGTCACCTTTTGGAATAAATTGATATGTTTTGGAAGGTCCTAATTTATTGATCAATTTCACTTTCACAATGAAGTTTTCTGTATCAGTGGCCGCATGGACAGGAGGAGAAATGGTGAAAAATAGCAGTATTGTAAATAAAATTGTTATGGGTGAAAAATATTGTTTAAGTAATTTAGACATTTTTCGCCATCCTTTGTTTTTCTACATTATAGTAGATAATGATTCATCATTCTATCAATTTTTAGAAAATGATTCGATGTACCTTACTTTTTAATATATTCGGGAATATAAATACCCTCTTATCTATCGTAAGTACGATAGATAAGAGGGTTACTCTAAAACGATTGAGATAACAAATCTTATAACTGGTTTTTCTCTATTAAAGATCTTTTTAGTTTTAGTGGTCTATTAGAAATAGTTTTCACTCCAGTCAGGGCTACAGGAGAAAATTACTATTGCATTCTTTTATTTTTCTACATCAATATTATTCCGCACTTCTGTCGCCTTGTAGAATTTCAGATTAATTTATCACCTCAGTTATTACTCAGTTTGGAAATTTGATTTGAAGATTCAATAGAGATCACAAAGGAAGGCTGTGCTTATTGTCTGTAAACACAAAAAAAGCTTTCTAAATATTAATTTAGAAAGCTTGTCTACTATTTTTTCTTATTTTAGACGGTTATAACTTGTAAAGTATTTGCCCCAATAATAAGGATCATTTACTTTGTCAATTTGAACTCCACCATTTGCAGAATGGATAAATGAACCATTACCAATATAGATTCCCATATGAGAGATACCTGCTTTGTAAGTGCCTGAGAAAAATACTAAATCTCCTGGTTGTGGAGAAGAAATTCGAGTACTCATGTTGTAATAACCACTTGTATTTGTCCGAGATAGATCAATGCCCGCTTTATTGTGTACATAATACATAAAGCCTGAACAGTCAAAGCCTGAAGGTGTGATACCACCCCATACATATGGTGTTCCTAAATATTGTTTAGCTACTGAAACCAACTTGTCTCCGCTACTAATTGGTGTTGGTGTTGGTGTTGGTGAAGTAACTACTTGAACAACTGGTTTTTCAGCACCCAGTGCATATTTTGAGACTGCACTTTCGCCACCAACTACTTTTAGTGTATCAACATTCTTGTTATTTATAATATCTTTTGTTTCTGCTGGTAATCTGTCTTTTGCTACTAATAGAACAGGTACTCCTAGTTTTGCTGCATACACTGAACTTGCTAATGCATCAGGAAAGCTTACACCAGATGCAACTAATGGTTTTGCTACAGTAGCTGGGTAAAATTTATTAACAATAGCTTTCATGGTTGCATATCGGTCAGCCCCAGCAATACGAGTTGCACTTAATTCATTCATTACAGAGTTACTTACTGCATTTTCTCCACCGATAACTGTATAGTTCGAGTATTTTGTTTTATCAAAACTTACTTTTGATTTTTCTGTCAATAATATCGGAATACCATTTTGTGCTGCATATGAAGCAATAGCAAGGCTATCGGGAAAAGATTCTCCACTAACAACCACCGCTTTTGTACCGCCTACTTGTTTAGCAATTTCTTCAGCTGTTTCGTAACGAGTTGTCCCTTTAATACGTTCCACTGTTGAAGATACTGATTTCAATTTAGTTTCTACAGCTGTTGTGACTGTCCCACCTAATATAATAACTTTTGTTGCACCTAGTCGTTTTATTTCTGCTAGTACTGTTGCATCTACGCTTGAATTTTTAACTAATAGGATAGGTGCATCTAGTTTCTTAGCAAGTGGTGCACCTGCTAAAGCATCTGGGAAGTTTTCTCCAGAAGCAATAATAACAGTCCCACTGCCATTTGCCCAACCTGCTTTCGAAACTTGAATAGCTGTAAGATAACGACTTTCGCCTTCTATACGTGTAAAATCTCTAATTGTATCGTCATTGGCTTCTGCTTGAGAGTTTGCTGCTACGAATGTGAGAGTTGTTGCTAATATCATTGAACCTAGAATTTTCCGGATTTTCATAATTGGCGTTAAACTCCTTTTTTATATCATTATTGACTAACTAGTATTGATTCTATCACTCATAATGTTATATAAACATTACAATTGCGTTACATTAAGTAACAATTGTGTATCAAAAAAGTCGAAGTGCAATTTGCACTTCGACTTTTTTGATAGTTTTGGGGTCTCTTTTAGCGAAAATAATTCATAATTGTTAATCACTTTTACTGAAACACCTACCAAATGCACTGTCCGAATACATTTCAGATGTAAATCATAATCAAAAAGAACAAAAAGAAGAATTTAAACCTAGTACTAATATGAATTCTATAAACAATAAGTGATAAGTGCTTACTAACTATTATTATCTTCAATCAAGACTTCATAAGATTGATAAAGAGAATTTTGCAATTGAACATTTGAGAAATTTCCTTTCGCGTGATCATTGAGCAAATTCCCCATTCGTTGTAATGTTTGATTTTTTTTGGCAACGATAGCTTCTTGTAAGGCCTCCATTAAGTCGTCTACACTCTTTGGCTGAACAATCCATCCAAGCTCATTACTGATGATTAAATCCCCAACACCTCCCACATCCGTAGTAATGATAGGTGTATGGGCATTAGCAGATTCTAATAAAACCAGAGGAAAACTTTCACTATACGAAGTGAGCATAGAAATATCAGCTAATTCTAAAAGCTGAGCAATATCTTTGCGGAATCCTAATAATTTTACTTGATTTGAAAGTTTTCTTTGTTTGATAATTGCTTCAATCGAACTACGTTCAGGACCTTCACCAACCACCAATAATTTAAAGTTACTAAGTGGTTGTAATTTCTCAACCGCTTCAAGTAAGACTGAATGTCCTTTTACGGGATGCAACCGTGCAATATGAACAGCAACGAAGTCTTTATCACTAATATTATAATTTGCTTTAAGATTGATTAAATCTCTTTCATTATTTTCATCTTTAAAATCAATTCCATTAAATATGGTGGAAATTTTCTTCTCTTCTACTCCATACTTTATCAACATTTCTTTAAATCTAGTTGATACGGCAAAAATATGATTTGCTTTTTTAATAGCTCTCAGGTTTAAGTGCTCAAAAATTATAGCTAATGGTTTTGGTTGATGTAAAAAGTCCAGTTTTGGATCACTATGTACAGTAATTACCCAAGGGATATTAAGTTGAGAAGAAATGTTGTTCATAATAAAATTCGCACGGGGGCCGTGTGAATGAACAATTTGAATTCCCTCTTGTCTTATATGATCACTAACTTTTTTATTTACAGTACGATCTCTTCTCCCCTGTTGTTGAAAAACCGTTACTTTAATCCCTTTTTCTCTTGCTTCTTGTGCAAATTCACCTTCTGTCAAAAGTAAAAGTTCTGCTTCATATGGTGCATCTTTAAAAAGTTGAATTAGGTGTTTTTTAGAACCACCCGTTTCTCCTCCACTAATGATATGTAGAATCTTCATCCATTTCCCTCCAATAAACCGTGTTGTTTAGCGGTTACGTTTACTAACTACTTTTGCTAAGAACATGGGCAAAGCTATCTGACGTTTAATTCGAGAAGGCTGTTTTATTAAACGGTACAACCATTCAGTACCAGTCTTTTGGAATAATTCAGGTGCAAGTTTTACATGTCCGCTATATACATCAAAACTTCCGCCAACTCCTTGGAATACATTTACATTAAGTTGTTCCATATTGTTTTTTATGAAAAATTCTTGTTTAGGACTTCCTAGTGCTACAAACAGAATTTGCGGCTCTGCTTTGTTTATTGTAGTAATAATCTCCTGGGTGTCTTGAACATAACCATCCAATGTTCCAGATACAATCAATTTAGGGAATCTTTCTTGAATTGTACGAGCAGCTTGTTGAACGATTTCAGGTTTTGCACCATACATGAAAATTTTCCACTCATTTTTATTTGCCAAAGCTAATAAATTTCCCATCATACCAATGCCGGTTACTCGTCCACGGATTTTACCACCACTTAGTTTTGAAGCAATCGACACACCAATCCCATCCGGAATTTGATAAGTCGACTCGTTTAATAATTCACGAAGATTGGTGTCCTTTTCCGCCATCATAATTTTCTCTGGATTAATTGCTACAATGCGCACTTTTCGAGATTGCTTAATATCTTCTTCAATGTTATTTATTAATTGTTGTTCGTTTAATGTAGTTACGTCGACACCCATTATATTTTCTTTCACAATCTTTCCCTCCAAAAGAAAAAGACATTCCAACAGGGGAAATGTCTTTTTTTATTTTTTAACCGATTGGATTACCTTTACCATCACCAAGTTTATATACCTTAAATCCTGCTAACTCCCACTCTTCACGATTAATCACATTTTTTGTATCTAGCACGATGGGATTGCTCATTAACGGAACCAGATTAAATGGATTTAAATTTTTGAAATAAGCATGATCAGTCAAGATGACCAATGAGTCTGCACGTGTAATCGCTTCTTCAAATGATTGTGTCTGAGAAGGAACCGTATTTTCTTTAACATGAGGATCAAATGATACTAAATCAACGTCTTCACGGGATAATTGCTTAACAATTTCCATTGAGGGACTTTCACGTACGTCATCAATATTGGCTTTAAACGTTAAGCCAAATACCGCAACACGTGCATTGTTAATGTCATTCGATTTTAAAATTTCAAGTGTTTTATCAACTGTAAAGCTTGGCATCCCATCATTAGTCAAACGAGATAAGTGAATAATCTTAGCTAATTCACTTTGTTTTTCCACTAAGAACCATGGATCAACTGCAATACAGTGACCTCCAACCCCTGGACCAGGATAATGGATATTCACTCGTGGATGATGATTCGCAAGAGAAATGGCTTCCCATGCATTTACACCAAGATTTTCACTTATTTTCGCAATTTCATTTGCAAAAGCAATGTTAACATCTCTAAAAGTGTTTTCAATTACCTTTACCATTTCAGCAGTTGTTACATCCGTAATATGAAATTCACCTTTAACGAAACTTAAGTAAAATTCTTTTGTACGCTCTGCTGATTCTCTATTTATACCACCAATAACACGACTATTATTCACTAATTCATCAAAAACCTTACCTGGAATAACTCGTTCAGGTGAATGAGAAATAAATAATTCTGTACCAAATTCCAAATTGGCCTGTTCTAAGATTGGCATCATTACGTCCATAACTGTTCGTGGAGGAACTGTCGATTCAAGAACGACTACATCACCTTTTTTTAAGAAGGGAACAATTGAAGCTGTAGCTGATTCTATATATTTCATATCAGCAGTTTTCTCCGCAGTGATTGGCGATGGAACAGCTACAATAAACAAGTCAGCTTCTTCAGGTGTAGTTGAAACTGTAAACGTCCCTTGCACTAGGGCTTTATTTAAATAGTCTTGAAGTCCTGGTTCTTCTATATGAACTTGTCCTTTTGATAATAAGTTTATGGCACGCTCACTTACATCAACTCCTAATACTTGATAGCCGTGATTCGCAAACATTACCGCAGTAGGTAATCCAATATATCCAAGACCGACCACACATATTTTTTTCATTAATTTTCGCCTCGATTTTATATTACATAATTGGTACTTAACTTTAATATTATATCTAAAATCCTTATAAAAAGACAGCATAAGCACTAAGAATAAAGTCTAATGTGAATTATGATGTCTTTCCCAGTTCAATTACACTATATACAATTAATATTACCGATTTAATCTAATCTTAATTCTGACTATCTTTAGATGTATATTGATTTGTTATGCTATCTGATATATTTAAAATTTCATAAATAATATTAGTATTCTTTTCAATATAGGGTAAGTCTAAATCAATCCTGGACATGTCATTCATATCATAAAAACGTTTTGGAAAACGGGCATTTTCACCAATATAAAAATGTTCATTGTTTATAAAAGATCCACTTGGTAAGTAGTAACGCATGCCAAGTAAATTATTCTTGTAATGGAATAGGTTTTGTCCCATGATAGGCGATTTGATTTCAATCCCTAATAAGTTTGAAAGTGTAGGCATCATATCTATTTGTCCACCTAAATTCGTGTTGACAATATGCTTATTAAAAATTCCGGGGATTGTTACGATAAACGGAATTGTAAATCTGTCTCTTAATGAATAAGTATGTCCTAGTAATTTAGCCATTAACTCGTTATCTTCGTCTGTCATTGGGCTACCATGAAGGCCTGAATGATCCCCAAAAATAGCGATGACAGATTCATCATAAATACCAAGTTCTTTCAACTCAGTTACAAAGCGTCCGATTTGTTCATCTGTATAGCGTATAGATTGCAAATAATTTCCTACGTAAGTTCCTTCAAATTCATCTGGAAGATTTAATAACTCATCTTTTTTCGGCATCACAAAAGGTGTATGACTTGTCATGGTCATGATATTAGCATACATTCGTTTCTCTAACTGTACATTTTCTTTCACTTTCTCCGTCACAAAGTCAAACAAAACCGCATCTGACGATCCAATACCGATAACATCTTCATTGGGAATTTCTATGTCGGTATATACCGTTTGGAACCCTAGCACTGGATAAAGAGCATCTCGGTTCCAATATTCAACATCATCTGCATGAAAAGTCATTGAGTGGTAATCATTTTCATTTAAATCAGTAACCAGTGAAGGCATAGGTTTACCTGACAGGAAATTAGTGGTTGGTTCCATTCCTTTAGGATATAAAGAAGTATGCAATAACCATTCAGAGTCAGATGTATTTCCTGCACCTATTTGTTGGAAGAGGTTTGAGAACTCTGTACTTTCCTCTAGTAATTTGTTAATATTTGGTGTAATTTCTTGATTCTCAATAGACATCCCAACAACAAACTCTTGCATAGATTCTACTTGAATAATAAATAAATGACGATCTTTTGCCAACCCAAAGCTCTTATGTTCCAAATCCGGAAGGTAGTCGTTATTTTTAAGTTTTATAAGTTCTTGATAATCAAAGTCCGAATCAACTACTTCAGTTTCTTGAAAATTCCTTTGCAACATCTGGGTTAGTTGTGTATTCAAGTAACCGTATTGTTTTGATGCAGATGATACATTATATACAGTGTCTTTATATGTACTTAATTGAACAAGAACTGTAGCCAAGAATAAAGCTGCTATGATTACAACGTTTAGTTTTGTTGAAGCCGGAGTAATTTCAATTTTCCCAAAAATAAGAACAGCAATGATTATAATAAACGTATCAATGAAATAAAACAAATCAGTAAAAGAATACAAATATGGGACAATTTCAATAATCGATCCCACTTGACCAGATTGACTTAAATCATAATAGGAAGGAACGATCAAAAAATATCTTTCATACCAAGTAATCATAATCATTAAAATTGAGGTTAATATATTAATGATTAA
The DNA here is from genome assembly GCF_000286315.1 of Paenisporosarcina sp. TG20. Lineage (GTDB taxonomy): Bacteria > Bacillota > Bacilli > Bacillales_A > Planococcaceae > Paenisporosarcina. Next base: position 33,339 of record NZ_ALJG01000347.1, read on the forward strand.
CAAATAGGGAATTGGATTTTTCATAACCATTAATATAAGCAAGAAATAAGGAATTAACCAAATAACTGATTCAGTTAATAACTGGAGAATAGATAGATCATTAAATAATTCATATCGGAAATAAAAAATCTTTGCTATGACCATAGATACCATAAGAAATATTATGTGAATTTTTATTTTGTTTTTCATACCACTTAATTCTCCTCAAAATTAAATTAAAAATACTGGCAGTCTCCGAGTTTGGAGCTAGAATAGCAGTATTAATTTAACTAACTTATTTTAACTAACTTATTTTAACTAACTTATTTTAACATACCTATCTTTTCAATGAAAGTTGAATATACTAGTATATGACACTTCCGAATTTCAAAGAGACAAATTTATAACTTGACTGGTAATTTTTTCTCTTCTTTATATTTAACCTGAATTATTCATGCCTGGTCGATCGACCGACCATTTTGCCAAAACCCATTGTTTTTTGAATCTTATTAAGGCGTATACAGTTTGTTCTCTTCCTATAACGTTATTTCATATTAGAGAGCTAGAGAAAGGGTGATTTTGGGCAGACTTCCCCCTTCGTTGCCATTTAATTTCTATAAAATGGATATAAAGGGTAGCTATTCTATTTTTAGTTGTTGAATTCGGGTGAGAATCTTCCAAAAGAATTCCTAGTACACGAAACTGGAAGATAATT